>CAZPXL010000206.1:0-4036 GCA_964591005.1 uncultured Eubacteriales bacterium | reverse complement strand
ACCGGGGCGGGGGTGACCATGCTGAAAGCTTTCTTTAAAGAGTCGTTTATTATACCCAACCCGGTTGTCGCCAAACCTGACGGGCTATCACTGCTTTCTTACACCGGTCAATCTCTGACCGTAGGCGGAGAATTGAACAAACTTGCCGCCAACGTAGCCCTTGGCCGTGATTTCGCGGGTGTGCACTGGCGCAGCGACGGCATCGAGGGCATGAAGCTGGGTGAAGCGGTGGCTATCGGCATCCTGCGGGATTACAGAAACACCTGTAATGAGAATTTTGGCGGCTTCTCCCTTACCAGGTTTGACGGAACCACCATCACAATCTAAAACAGGGAGACAAGGGGACGTTCTTTTTGTCTCATTCTTTTGCGACAACCGAGAACCGTCCCCTTGTCGCATTTTTATTTTTTTACGATGCCGTAAAGGAATATGTTGAATAGCGATTGTATTGTGTCTTCCATGTGCAGCTGGTTTTCTATGACAAACATGGGGTTGATCACGGCCCGGATGCTTGCCAGCAGGGCCGTGGTAAATATTTTTGGGTGGGTTTCCCGGAAAAAATCCTGCCCGCCGCCGGCCATCAGCCTTTCAAATACCTTCTGAATTCTTTGGGCGCGAAACTGTTCGATTCTTTCCCACAGGTGAGGGTAATATTTATGCAGATCATACAGGAATACCGGCTCAACAAGCTTGATGTTACCGGTGAGCACGCTGATCACATTAATTATTTGATCAACAGGACCGGCGGCCGAGTCCAGCGCGGCCTCGATTTGTCGGCTCAAATCCGCAATAAAGTCATCCACCACGGACTCGACTATCTGGTCTTTACTGCTGAAATAACGGTAGATCGTCCTCTTGCTAATCCCCGTGGTTTCGACCAGGTCGTCCACCGTAACCCTGGAAAACCCGCGCCTGGCAGCCTGCTCTCTGTACGCGGCGATGATCCTTTCCCTGTAGTCCATTATTTCTAATCACCCGCTTATGAACAATATTAAATAAATATTTCTTCAGGCTATTTTTTTCTTGAATTTTATTATGCTGACGGTTACCAGCACCACGGAAAAGACAAGCAGCGCCGCCACCTGCGACACCAGGTAGGGAAACCCTATCCCCTTCAGTACGATGCCCCGGATAATAACCAGGTAATAAGTCAACGGGATAACGTCGCTGATGTACTGTATAATGAGCGGCATGGCTTCCCTGGGAAACAGGAAGCCTGACAGCATAATGCTGGGCAGCAGGACGAAGAAGGACATCTGGAAGGCCTGCATCTGCGTCTTGGCGATATTCGAAATCAGAATGCCGAGGCCAAGGGAAGCTGTAATGAAAAACAGGGTCAGGCCGTAAAGCTCCAGCAGGCTGCCGCGGACCGGCACCTGGAACACCAGCGCGCCCACCAGCAGGGCGACGGTTATTTGCAGGTAGCCGAGCCCGATGTAGGGAACAATTTTGCCGATCATCAATTCATAAGACCTGATCGGCGTCACCATCAACTGCTCCAGGGTCCCCTTTTCCCGCTCCCTGACGATCGCCACGGCAGTCATCATAACCATGGTCATGGTCACGATAATCCCCAGGATGGCGGGCACCATGTAGTAGGCGGTAATGCCGTCCGGGTTGTACCAGGGCCGCACCCTGATGTCATAGGGTATACTGCTGATCTGTGCTTTCTGGATAAAAATTTTCTGCGACTTTAAAAGGCCGATGGCGTTGGCCGTGGCGATGGCCGTAGAAGACGACATGCTGTCACTGGCGTCAACCAGCACCTGCACCGTCCCCGTATCCCCCTTTTTGAGGTTTTCGCTGAAATCAGGCGGGAATATAATGCCCACCTTGGCTTTGCCGCTGTCGATCATATTCGTGATCTCGTCGTAACCGGCGGCCGAGTAATAGACGTCAAAGTACCCCGAGGCGCTGAAAGCCTCCATCATGTCCCGGCTCTCGGCGGAGAGAGACTGGTCGAACACGGCGGTGGGAATGTGCTTTACTTCGGTTTGGATGGCATAGCCGAATAATAGCAGCTGGAACAGGGGCAGGGCGAAGACCATGCCCAGGGTCAGCCGGTCCCGCCGCATCTGTAAAAATTCCTTTTTGAGAATAGCCAGGATCCTGCTCACCTAAGACACCTGCCTTCTGTTCTGCTTGGCCAGGGAAACAAAGACATCTTCCAGGGAAGGTTTGATAATTTTAGCCTCGACGCCAGTGTAACTGTTAAGCGCCTGGATCGCGCTTTCGGATTCCAGCAATACGTGCAGCACCGGGCCGTGGTTGGAACATTCCTTGACGTAGGGCAGTTTTTCAATATCGTCAATAATGTACAGGGCGTTGGGGTGGACGACTTCCGCCAGGGCGCCCTTAATCACGTTTTTTTTCAGGTTTTCCGGCGTGTCGTCGGCAATCAGCGTCCCCTCGGAGATGAAGGCGATGCGGTAGCAGCGCTCGGCCTCGTCCATAAAGTGCGTGGTTACCATGACCGTTGTGTTTTCATTGGCCAACCGCTGGATTATTTTAAAAAACGCGCGCCTGCTGGTCGGGCTGACCCCGCTGGTGGGTTCGTCCAGAAAAAGTATGGACGGGCGGGAGATTATGGCACAGCCCAGCGCCAGCCGCTGCTTCCAGCCGCCGCTCAGGTTGGCAACCAGTTCGTCCTCCCTGCCTTTCAAAAGGGCCATGTCGATCATTTCCCCGATCCTTTTTTTCCGCTCCCGGTGCGGTATGCTGTACAGCCCCGCGTAAAAATCCAGGTTTTCGTAAACGGTAAGGTCGTCGTAAAGGCTGAACTTCTGCGACATATAGCCGATCTTGCGCTTGATTTTTTCCGCTTCGCTGGCCAGGTCGTAACCGAGCACGGCGCCGGAGCCGGAAGTGGGCTCCAGGATGCCGCAGAGCATCCGGATCGTGGTCGACTTGCCTGAGCCGTTGGGCCCTAAAAACCCGTATATTTCCCCCTGCCTGACCTCGATGGAGACCTTGTTGACAGCGGTAAAAGAACCGAAGGTCCTGGTCAGTTCCCGGGTGGTTATCACTACGTTATCCACTTTCAGACCACCTCTTTTTCCGTCAGGGATACAAAGACGTCTTCCATGGAGGGGGTAATCTCTTCCATAATAGAAATTTGGATCCCCTTTTCTGAAAGCAGCCTGGAAATAGATTTCTTCGCCGCTTCAACCTGGGGCACGGCCACATGGTACCTGTCGCCATAGAAACTCGCGTCGTCGACCTCGGGCAACTCGCCCAGGAAGTCCAGGTCTTTGGCGTCGGCCTTGATCTCTAAGATTTTATTCTTAATCTGTTTTTTAAGCTGGTCGGGTGTGCCGACCGCCACGATCCTGCCCCGGTCCAGGAGGGCCACTTTTTTACAGAGGTCCGCCTCGTCCATGTAAGGCGTGGAAACAAATATGGTCATCCCATCCCGGTTGAGCATATACAGTATCTTCCAGAACTCCTTGCGGAATTCCGGGTCCACCCCGAACGTCGGTTCATCCAGGATCAGCATGGCCGGCCGGATTACGAGAGCGCAGGTCAGGGCCAGCTTTTGCTTCATGCCGCCGGAAAGGTTATCCGCGAACCTGGATTTGAACTGGGAAAGTTTCGTCAGCTCTAAGATCTCGTCGGCCCGCTCCCTGATTGTTTTTTTACTAAGCTTGTAAAGAGCACCGAAAAAATCGATGTTCTCCATCACCGTCAGGTCGCCGCAGAGGCTGAACCGCTGGGGCATGTAGCCGAAAGTGCCGGCGTCCTTCACTCCGCCAAAAAGTGTGACACGGCCGCCGGTGGGGGTGATCAGCCCGCAGGCCATCCGCAGCAGGGTCGTTTTGCCGGCCCCGTCCGGCCCCACCAGGCCGAAAATATCTCCTTTTTCAACTTTCAGGGAGACCCCGCACACCGCTGTAATGTTTCCAAACACCCTGGTGAGGTTATCCATCTCGATCATTTACATCCACCTCTAATCAAGGACCACATCGGCGGGCATACCCGGCTTTAACACATTATTTTCGTTGTTGACCTTTATTTTTACCGCGTAAACAATATTGGT
>CAZPXL010000205.1:0-4036 GCA_964591005.1 uncultured Eubacteriales bacterium | reverse complement strand
CATAACTGGTATTCAAAAAATAGCTGGATATATATATTCCAACCGCTTTTTAGCTGTTACGGTATCTCGGGTAACAGCTTTATTTTTTAAGCACATTAATGTAATGTATAATTAATGAGTATCTTATAAAGGCGGGTGAGTCTGTTGGCGGCCAACCTTACACCCCAGTACTACGAAGCTGAGGAAGCTTTTAAAAAAGCTGTTTCGGTTGAGGAAAAGATCGCGGCGCTGGAGGAAATGCTGGCGGTCATTCCAAAACACAAGGGCACTGAAAAGATGCAGGCCGAACTGAAAAAGCGGCTTTCCAAGTTCAGGCAGGAGGGGATGAAGAAAGCCAAAACAAGCCGTGTTGACCCATTCAACATTGAGCGGCAGGGGGCCGGCCAGGCAGCGCTGCTTGGCTTCCCCAACACAGGCAAGTCGTCTTTTCTGGCCGCCATGACCAGGGCTCAGCCGAAAGTGGCTGATTACCCTTTTACTACCACTGTACCCCTGGCCGGGATGATGCCTTATGAGGATATTTTCATCCAACTGGTCGACACCCCTCCCGTAACAGAGGAGATTGTGCCGGCGGGGTTGTCGGGTACCCTGCGCAGCGCGGACATCCTCCTGGTTATGGTTGACGCCGCCAGTGACGACTGCCTGGAACAGCTTGAGTTTTGCCTTAAATACCTGAAAGAAAAGAAGATTGTGCGCGAAGATACATCGCCCGGCGTGCGGGGGGGTTCCCCCGACCGGGTAATGGTGTTGGCGTCCAAGGCCGACCTGCCTGAGAGCGCCGATAACATGCAGATCATGAAGGAACTTGGACCCGGGGGAATTGAGCTGCTGCCGGTGTCCAACAAAACGGGACTGGGACTGGAGGACCTCCGGGAGAAGATCTTTCAGTCACTGGAGGTGATCAGGGCATATACAAAAATACCCGGCAAAGAACCTGATTTAAAAACGCCGTTTATCCTGAAGCGCGGCAGCACGGTTCTGGACCTGGCAGTGACCATCCACCGGGATCTGCCCAGGCTGATGAAAAATGCCAGGGTCTGGGGGTCCGCCCGCTATGACGGGCAGTCGGTGATGCGCGATTACGTGATAAGGGACCGGGATATAGTGGAGATCAGCCAGTAATGCGACAAGGGAGAACCGTCCCCTTGTCGCAAAATAAGACCGAAAGTCCTAGAAATCCGGGTAAGTCACAAAAAAATTTAGGACTTATGGTTAATTAATTGCGGAAAATGTCGATAGAGAAAATAGCGGAGTGTTTTTTTGCGCCAGTGAGTTTTCCTGCTGACATGAAACGGAGGCTTCGGATGCTGGTAAAAGTTAAGAAAAGGGTCATAAAGTTTGAAAAATTTATCCCTGTTCTCAGGATATTTTTCGCTTTGCTTGTAACAATATCAGCAGTTTTATTTCACAAAACCAGGCCCGATGTGTTGATAATAATCGCGGCCTATTTGCTGTCTGCGTTACTGCAGCTGGTTTTCACTGATTTTATGAAAAACCATGTATTAAAATACAAGTACTATAACCTTACCCTTGATCTTGCGTTTATCACAGTTGTGATGCTGATTACCGGGGGGAGCGCCAGCTTCTGCTGGCCGTTTTACATGGCGGTGGCGGTTACCTTCGCTTTCAACCAGAAGGACTATTCCGGCCTGGCGGCCGCGTTAATGGGCGTTGTCTTTTACCTGTCGGCCATTTATTACAGCGAGGGCTCTTTGAAAAATGTACCTCTCGATTTTGTTGCCGCGCTTTTTCTTGTGACCCCACTGATAACATTGTTAATATATAAGGATAAAAAGGCTGCGTTCAGGATTACCACGGTCGACACGCTGACCAAGGCGTATAATCTGGGGTATTTCCGTGAGTGTCTGGAACGGGCGGTAAAGTGGCATGAAATCACTTCCGAACCGGTGTCTCTTTTGTTTATTGACGTTGATAATTTTAAAACTGTAAACGATACATACGGGCACATGCGGGGGGACCAGGTCCTCAAGGCGGTGGGCCAGGCGATTCTTCTGGCTATAAGAAAGCAGGATATGGTTTTTCGTTACGGCGGGGACGAGTTCGCCGTAATACTCCAGAATTCATCCAGGGAAGAAGCGCTGCAGGTAGCGGAGCGCATAAGCAAGAATGTCAAGCGCTCGGTGGACGGTCTGACTACCTTTATGAAAGTCACCGTATCTGTGGGTGTCGCTGTGCTGGATGAGGATTTCACGGACAAAAAAGTGCTGCTGGAAGCCGCCGATAAAGCGCTTTACGAGGCGAAGAGGCAGGGGAAAAGCAGGGTGGCGATATACACAAATGCCAAACCGGGCGGGATGAAAAAACCACTGGGGAAATAGTATATTTTAACAATGGATGCCCTGTGAGATTTCGCGGGGCATTTTCTTTTGGGGCAAATCATAAATTTAAGGATAAATTTATTAATACTGTAATATTATAACTGTCAAGGCGCATAATGTCTTATGAGTATAAAATTTGTGGCAAATTCAGGTTATCAGGGGGGAAAGTATAAAAGCGAAAAATGGTGGTTAGCATAGACAAGAAAAAGGGTGGCAGAAAGAACCACCCTTTTGGGCTGTAATATAAAAAATTATGAATTATTTTTTAACTTTGTTTTCAAAAATAAAAGAAGGATTTTTCCGCTATTAGAAGAACCTTCTTCTGATACATGTTTTTTATTAAACTTTTTTTTTGTAAAGGAGATGGCCATGGAGGCGATTTATTACGGAGCCCAATTTTTTATTACCATATATTATTTTTACTTTTTCGTTATCTCTTTATTTGGGTTTTACCGCAAGTACAAGGATGATTTGTTACCCCCCGCTTCCCGTTTTGCTATTGTTGTAGCCGCCCATAATGAGGAAAAAGTTATCGGTGAACTGATCAGAAACCTGCACAGCCTGGATTATCCGAAAGAGCTGTACGATATTTACGTCGTGGCTGACAACTGCTCGGACAGCACCGCTTTAATCGCGGCGGAGAAAGGCGCCGCCGTGATCGAGCGCTTCAACCAGGTCGATAAGGGTAAAGGCTATGCCCTGGAATATGCGTTTAATAAAATCTTTAACCTGGGCATTCCCTACGATGCGGTTTGTGTCTTTGACGCGGACAACCTGGTGGCAAAAGATTTCCTGTTAATTATGAACGGCCACCTGCTGAAGGGCGAAAAAATCATCCAGGGCTACCTGGATACAAAGAACGCCCATGACACCTGGATTACAAAATCAATCTATATCAGCTACATCCTGACCAACCGTTTCTGGCAGCTTTCCAAGTACAACCTGGGACTCACCTGCGCCCTGGGCGGCACGGGCATGTGCCTTTCAGTGGAAATGCTGAAAAAATACGGCTGGGGCATGACTTCCCTGACCGAGGACCTGGAATTCCAGACCAAGGCGCTGTTGAATAATATTAAAGTGTGCTGGGCTCACGACGCCAAGGTATACGACGAAAAACCGCTGAGCCTGATGCAGTCCTGGCGCCAGCGCAAGCGCTGGATGCAGGGGCATACCAACGTGGCCGGGCGGTACGTGGGCAGGCTGATCGCGGAGGGCGTCCGCACTAAAAATTTTGCCATGATCGACGGCGCCATGTACCTGATCCAGCCGTTTTTCCTGATGTTCACCGGCCTGGGCCTGATAGGCAACCTGATTATGTACGATCAGGTCTATGACAAGCCTGCCATCGCAGTTGTCAGCTTTTTCTCCCAGTTCTTATATTTCGGAATAGGGCTGGTTCTGGAAAAAGTGAAGCTGAAAGCTTACTGGTGGCTGTTTTTCTACCCGATTTTCGCCCTTACCTGGATACCTGTAGCTTTCATCGGGTTTGTGATGCGTAAAAACAAAGTATGGTCTCACACCCTGCATATCCGCAACATCAAGCACGAAAACCTGCACCTCTACATACCCAGCAAGGTTGACGACAGGCGCGTAAGCTGATACAACTCCGGACAATAAAAACCCCCGTCAGGGGGTTTTACTTTTTGTATAGGAAATTATGCTTTTCGAAAATTGTGGATAAGTGTAGAATTGTGATA
>CAZPXL010000204.1:0-4047 GCA_964591005.1 uncultured Eubacteriales bacterium | reverse complement strand
GGAGCTCAAGTGGAGGTCCTTCTGTTGAAACAGCTGGACGACAGGCGCTGGGAGGCCCTTGTCAGGCCTGGCAAAAAATTCAGGGCCGGTACCCGGATTATTTTCAAAAAAGACCTGCTCCGGTGCAGGGTCCTGGGAGTCACTGATTACGGCGGCAGGGTAGTAGAAATGGATTTTGAGGGGCCTTTTGAAGAGATCCTGGAAGAGGTGGGTATTATGCCGCTTCCGCCCTATATCAAAAAGCCCCTCCTGGACAAGGATCGTTACCAGACTGTCTACGCCCGGTTGGCGGGGTCGGCGGCGGCCCCCACTGCCGGGCTTCATTTTACAGATGAGCTGCTGGCCAGGATCAGGGGAATGGGCGTGGCCGTGGCGCCGGTCCTGCTGCACGTGGGTCTGGGCACTTTCCGGCCGGTAAAAGCTGAGGACATTACCACGCACCGCATGCATGAGGAATACTATGAGGTCCCGGAGGAGACAGCCGCGGTAATATCAGGCGCCAGGGAACGCGGCGGCAGGGTGATAGCCGTCGGCACCACCACCACCCGCTGCCTGGAAAGCGCCGCTGCAGAAAGAGGCGTGCTGTGTCCCGGTTCCGGCTGGACGGATATCTTTATTTACCCGGGCTATGATTTCAAAGTGATCGACGGGATGGTTACCAATTTCCACCTGCCAAAGTCAACCCTGCTGATGATGGTTTCAGCCCTGGCGGGAAGAGGTAAAATTTTGGCCGCTTATAGTGAGGCTGTTGAGAGGCGGTACAGGTTTTTTAGTTTTGGGGACGCCATGTTGATTATATGAAGGTTATAATAAATATTTACAGAGATAAAATATGGGTATATCTGTAACCGGATAGGGAGGATTTAATGGCCGTTAGCTTCACTGTTGTTCAAAAAGACAAGAGCTGCCACGCCCGCCTGGGTGTCCTGCACACAGCCCACGGTGATGTGGAGACCCCGGTTTTCATGCCTGTCGGCACCCAGGCCACGGTAAAGACCATGACCCCGGAAGAAGTTTTCGACGCGGGCGGCAGGATGATTTTAAGCAATACCTATCATCTTTACCTGCGGCCGGGCCATGAACTGATCCGCGACGCGGGCGGGCTGCACCGCTTTATGAACTGGAACGGCCCGATATTGACCGACAGCGGCGGTTTTCAGGTTTTCAGCCTGGGGCCGCTGCGCAAAGTTACGGAAGAAGGAGTTGTTTTTCGCTCACACATTGACGGTTCGGAACATTTCTTCAGCCCGGAAAAAGCCATGGAAGTACAGTCCGATCTCGGCTCTGATATTGCCATGGCCTTTGATGAATGCGCGCCCTACCCGAGCAGCCGGGAGTACACGCTGGAAGCGCTGGACCGGACGACCAGGTGGGCCGGGAGGTGCCTGGCTGTTCACCGCAAAGAGGGACAGGGTGTCTTTGGCATAGTCCAGGGCGGCATGTTCCCCGACCTGCGTGAAAAAAGCGCCCGTGAGCTGGTGGAACTTGATTTTCCCGGTTATGCCATCGGCGGTTTGAGTGTGGGCGAGCCCAAACCGTTGATGTACGAAATGCTCGACCATACTGTGGCGTTCCTGCCGCGGGAGAAGCCCCGCTACCTGATGGGCGTGGGCTCCCCCGACTGCCTGGTGGAAGGGGTCGTCAGAGGGATCGATATGTTTGACTGCGTGCTTCCCACCCGGATCGCCCGCAACGGTTCTGTATTTACCAGGCGGGGCAAGCTGGTGGTGCGAAATGCTGAATATGCCCGGGACTTTTCACCCCTGGATCCTGACTGCGACTGCTACACCTGCCGCAATTACACCCGCGCTTACGTCAGGCATTTAATAAAGGCCGGTGAGGTGCTCGGGATCCGTTTGACCACCATTCACAACCTCAGGTTTATATTGAATCTGATGGAGGAAATTAAAGAGGCCATACGAAACGGGGTTATGTTAGAATATAGGGATAAATTCTTAAAAACATACCAGGATGTCTAATATCTTATAAAATTCCTTAGAAAAAAAGGAATTTTCACCGTGCAGGAAGAAATACAAAAAAGAAAGGAGGTCTGATAGTGGGTAGTAACTCCCAGGTTGTATCCCTGCTGTATATAGTTGGGCTGTTCGCCATATTGTACTTCCTTATGATCCGGCCCCAGCAGCAGCGCCAGAAGAAACACCAGGAAATGATCTCAAATATTAAAGAGAATGAAAAGGTCATTACCATCGGAGGGATCTACGGCACCATAGTAAGGATCAAAGATAAATCTGTTATACTAGAGGTAGCCGAAAATGTCCGGGTGGAGTTCCTGAAAACCGCAATCTCCCAGGTGATAAACAAGGATGAAGGAGATACAGGTAAGTAATGAAAAAGGAGTAGACCGGTGTCTACTCTTTTTACTGGAAGAAAGAGCCTGATTGTTTTGGACTATTTTTACGATATTATATTAAAGAATAAAAGGTATGCCCTGGACGGGTTCCTTCCTGGTAGGGGGTTATAAAGGCATGATAACCCTGGAGGATATAAAGAAAGACCCTGTGATCGACGCTTTTATTCGCAAGGGGAATAAGTATCTGGGTGTAATGGGGTTTACCGAGCACAGCTACCGCCATGTAAACCTTGTTTCCAGCATTGCCAGAAATATTTTAGAGCGGCTGGGGTACTCGGAAAGACAGACAGAACTGGCTGCCATAGCGGGATACATACACGACATCGGGAACGTGGTCAGCCGCAACGACCACGGTATTTCCGGAGCGGTTATGGCTTACCCGATCCTGATGAACATGGGCATGCATCCTGATGAAATTGCCACGGTCATTTCCGCCATAGCCAACCATGAGGAGCAGTACGGCCATGCTGTAAACAGCGTGGCGGCGGCCTTGATTATGGCGGATAAGTCTGACGTGCACCGGTCAAGGGTCCGCAACCCTGATTTTGCGACTTTTGACATCCATGACCGGGTGAATTATGCTGTCGAACACTCTTTTCTCTGGGTTGCCGACGATAAGCGCACAATCACAATGGAATTGACCATTGACATCGATATCTGCCCTGTTATGGAATACTTTGAAATATTCTTAAGCCGCATGATTATGTGCCGGAGAGCGTCCACCTTTCTAAAATGTAAATTTGAACTGGTTATAAACGGCGCCAAATTATTGTAGTAAAAGTTTTAATTACGGAGGTTTTACTGAGATGAAGTGGGACAAGATCCTGAAGCTGGCCGGTATTGTACTGGCTGTGGCGATTGTAACTGTCCTGGCCATCCGGCCTGTGTTTCCGGGAGTCAGCTGGATTCCTTTTACAAATTTAATCAAGCAGGGGCTGGATTTGAAAGGCGGCGTCTACGTGGTGCTTGAGGCTGTAGACACGCCCGAAGCGCCCGTAACGGAAGACAGGGTAAAGCAGGCGATGGCTGTTATTGAAAACAGGGTTAACGCTTTTGGTGTCGCCGAGCCGATTATCCAGCTGCAGGGCTCGCGCAGAATCATTGTGGAGCTGGCGGGGGTGAGTGACCCTGACGAGGCGGTAAATAATTTGATTAAGACGGCCTACCTGGAGTTTAGGACCCAAGACGGCAAAACAGTGCTGACCGGCCGGCAGCTGAAAGACGCCAGGGAAGGCACAAACCCGCAGAACGGGCAGGCGGAGGTCAACCTGGAGTTTGAGCCTGACGGCGCTAAAATTTTTGCCGAGGTTACCGCGGCTAATGTCGGTAAACCCATACACATCCTTTTGGACGGGGTGACCGTGCAGTCTCCCACGGTACGGGAGGCTATCCCAAACGGCAAAGCGCAGATTTCACCCTACGAGTCTCTGGAGGCGGCCCACAACGTGGCCATCCTGCTGCGCTCAGGCGCCCTGCCGGTTAAGGTTGACGTGATGGAGAAAAGGACCGTGGGGCCTACTCTCGGCGCAGATTCCCTGAGCAAATCGATTAATGGCGGCCTGATAGGCTTAATTGCCATAGCGCTGTTTATGATCGGTTATTACCGGGTGCCCGGTCTGGTGGCCAACCTGGCCCTGATCATATACACCCTGTTGGTCCTGCTGATTTTTGCCGCG
>CAZPXL010000203.1:0-4100 GCA_964591005.1 uncultured Eubacteriales bacterium | reverse complement strand
ACAACCCCGTCCCCCTGACACCCCTGACACGATATGGAGGGTTTTGTTGTGGAATGGCTGGAGATAACGGTGCGGATCCCTGCCGAAGGGGTGGAGCCGGTTTCGGATATTTTTATAGAGTTGGGGACTGGCGGGGTTGTTATTGAAGATCCCGCCCTTATTCTTCAATACCGGCGTGATACCCATCCAGACGAATGGGCCGTACCCGGCCAGGCTGTGGAGAACAGCCTGAACCTGGTAAAGGGCTACCTGCCTGTTCAGGACGATCTGCCCCGCCGGGTCGAAGAAATAAAAAGCCTGGTCAGCCAACTGGACCTTGAACCCAGGCCTGAAATACTCACGCACGTTGTGGCGGAGGAGGACTGGGCCGTCGCCTGGAAGAAATTTTATAAGACGTCGCGCGTGGGGCGCCGGCTGGTGATAAAACCATCATGGGAGGACTATCAGCCGCGTGCAGGCGACCTGGTAATTGAAATGGACCCCGGCATGGCATTTGGCTGCGGCACTCACGCCACGACGTCTCTTTGCCTGCAACTGCTTGAAAAATACATGCGGCCGGGCATCAGCGTGTACGACATTGGGACCGGCTCGGGTATCCTGGCCGTGGCAGCGGCCAGGCTCGGAGCGGGACGGGTGCTGGCGGTCGACATAGACCCGGTGGCCTGTAAGACGGCGGCGGAGAACGCAACAAGAAATAATGTCAGCGAAACAGTAAGCGTGCGGCAGGGCAACCTGGCGGAGCTTTTGGAGGGCGGGGCCGACATTGTTGTCGCCAATATCATAGCGGATGTCATAGCGGGCTTTGCGCCGCAAGCCGCGGCGACCCTGAGGCCCGGCGGGACTTTTATTGCGTCCGGCATTATCCGGGACAAGGCGGAAATGGTGCGGTCTGCCCTCGCAGCGGCCGGACTTTCGGTATGCGAGGCCCTGGAGGACGGGCTGTGGGTCGCCCTAGTGTCACAAAAATGAAAATAAGCCGGGGAGGTATGGAAGTGTATGCCTTTCGTTAATATTAAAATTACAAAAGAAGGGGCCACTGCGGAACAAAAAGCCAAACTTATAGAGGGTGTCACCAGACTCCTGGCGGACACGCTGGGGAAAAACCCGCAGACCACGGTTGTTGTCATTGAAGAAGTCGATACGGACAACTGGGGTATCGGGGGAGAGACCGTGACGTCCCGCAGGGCCGGGAGCAAATGAAAGACACTACCGCCCCCCGCTTTTTTGTGGATCCCGGCCGCATAAATGACAACCTGGCCCGCATAACCGGGCCGGACGTTATACATATTACCAGAGTGCTTCGCCTGGGAAGAGGCAGTACTGTTGTGGTCCTCGACGGCAGGGGCAGGTCCTGCGAGGCTGAAATTGTAAGTTCCGGTCGGGACGAGGTCGTTTGCGAAATTAAAAAAGAGCTTTCGACGGCCCCGGCCTGTCCCGTGAAGGTTACCCTGGTACAGGGCATTCCCAAGGGCGATAAAATGGATACAATCATTCAAAAGGGGACCGAACTCGGTGTCAGCCGGGTGATCCCTCTGGTCTGCCGGCGGGCCGTGGTTAAACTGGACGGCGAGCGCATGTCCAGGAAAGTTGAACGCTGGCAGCGGATTGCCCTGGAGGCGGCAAAACAGTGCCGCCGCCCGGATGTGCCGGAGGTCAGCGAGCCGGCGGGCATGGACAGCGTGCTGGCGGGACTGCCGGAGAATTGTGTGGCGCTCATTCCCTGGGAAGAAGAAAATAGGAACTCGTTGAAAGATATACTGTATAAAAGCAACGCGGGTGAGGAAATATATGTTTTCATCGGCCCTGAGGGAGGTTTTACGCCCGGGGAAGTGGAACAGGCGCGGGCGGCAGGCGTCCTCCCGGTAACCCTGGGGCCGCGTATTCTTCGCACAGAGACCGCCGGCATCGCGGTTTTGGCTATGGTCCTCAGCCGGTGGGGAGATCTCGGAGGGCATACAGATGGCAAAGAAAAGGGTGGCGGTATACACCCTGGGATGTAAGGTTAACCAGTACGAGTCGGCCTCCCTGGCCCGGCTTTTTCAGGAGCGGGGTTACCAGGTTGTGAATTTTCAGGACGAAGCCGACGTTTACATAATAAATACCTGCACCGTCACCCACCTGGGGGACCGCAAATCACGGCAGATGATCCGCCGGGCGGCGAAAGCCAATCCGGATGCCGTTGTAGCGGTTACCGGCTGTTACGCCCAGGTTTCCCCGGACGAAGTAATGGAAATTCCGGGAGTGGACCTGTTGGTAGGGACCAGGGACAGGGCAAAGCTGGTGGACCTGGTGGAGCAGTCGGTTAAAGGGTGTGAACCTGTAAACGCTGTCAGCGAATACGCGGCCGGGGACGAATTTGAGGAGATGTTTGCCCAGTCAATACAGGGCAGGGTGCGGGCGTTTTTAAAAATACAGGAGGGCTGCGAAAATTTCTGCACCTACTGTATTGTGCCCTATGCCAGGGGTCCGCTGCGCAGCATGCAGCCGGACAAAGTAATCGACGCCGCCAGGAAATTAGTGGACGCCGGCTATAAAGAAATCGTTTTAACCGGCATCCATACCGGGGCTTACGGACGCGACCAGGGCAAAGACGTCAACCTGTCCGGCCTATTGAAAAATTTGCTCGACATTCCCGGGCTCGTCAGGCTGCGCCTGAGTTCTATCGAACCGAACGATATAACCCTTGAGCTGGTTGAAATTATGTCCGGCTCAAAAATAATCTGCCGGCACCTCCATGTGCCTCTGCAGAGCGGTAATGACGAAATCCTGCGCAGAATGCACAGGAGGTATACGTCCATGGAATATTTACGGCTGGCGGACGTTTTAAAAGAGAATATTCCGGGGCTCGGTTTAACTACAGACGTAATAGTTGGATTTCCAGGCGAAAGTGAAGAATATTACCAGAGCACCTTTGATTTAGTAAAAAAAATCGGTTTCAGCGGGCTGCACGTTTTCAAGTATTCACCACGCCGGGGGACTCCCGCCGCCGGTTATGATCAGCAGGTTGAACCTGGATTAAAAGATGAGCGCAGCCGCAAACTAATCCAGTTGGGCAGGGAATTGACAGCCCGGTTTGCCTCGTCTCATCTCGGACAGGACTTAAGCGTCCTGGTGGAACAGCCCGTTCAGGACACAGGCGGCCTTTTTGAAGGGCACACGGATAACTATATCAGGGTCATGTTTCCGGGGCACGAAGGACTGGTGGGCCAGATCGTCCGGGTGGAGGCCGATAAGATAAAGGGGACCCTTTTAGAGGGCAGAATTATTGATTAGCGGAAATGAAGGATTTAACAGCGGATATGTTGAATAAATGAAACAAAACAATATTTTTGTTAAGGAGGTGGAAATATGGCAGATTGCATCTTTTGTAAAATAGCAAACAAGGAATTGCCGGCGGATATTGTATATGAAGATGAGCATTTAGTGGCTTTTAAAGATTTAAAACCAGTTGCTCCTGTCCACCTCCTGCTGATCCCCAAAAAACATTTTTCTTCGCCGCTGGACCTTGGCGAAGGGGACATTGATACAGCGGGGCGGCTCATGGTTACCGCCGCGCGTATCGCCCGGGATATGGGGCTCGCTGAAAACGGCTTTCGCGTGGTTTGCAACTGCGGGCTCGACGGGGGCCAGACGGTGAACCACATCCATTACCACCTTTTAGCGGGCAGAGGGCTCCAGTGGCCGCCTGGTTAGGACCGGACGGCGCATAAAAGAGGCATCATTCAACCTGACTTAATAAAGTAAGTTGAGTGCCTGGTTGACTCTTTGCTTTTAGCTGTTGTATAATGTTTAGTGTTGTTTGTGGAAATTATTTTTTAGACAAAGTTGTGTTTTATGGTTTTAGCGGAGGGAGGGAAAGTATTGTGGCGGAAGTAAAAGTTGGAAAAAACGAAACACTGGACAGTGCCCTCCGGCGGTTCAAGCGTACCTGTCAAAAAGCTGGTGTTCTGGCTGAAGCAAGAAAGCATGAACATTATGAGAAACCCAGCGTGCGGAGGAAGAAAAAATCCGAGGCGGCTAGAAAGCGCAGATATCATTGATTAACAAAAAACAATGCTTGGCGAAAGCCAAGCATTTTTTGTCTCCTTTTTGCGGTACCT
>CAZPXL010000202.1:0-4119 GCA_964591005.1 uncultured Eubacteriales bacterium | reverse complement strand
ATGCTGCCCAGTCCGCCGGGTGTCTGGAGCGATGATTTCGACGAGGAAGAATTGGTCCGGGCTTTAAGAGAAATCCTGAATCCCAATTATAAAGAGGTCATTACCTGTATCGGGTGCGAAAAGGCAATGTGCCGGATTGTCCAATTTCCTGTAATGAGTGAAAAAGAGCTTTTGTCGGCGGTGAATTTTGAAATACAGAAGTATGTGCCGGTTCCGGTCGGGCAGCTGGTTATAAGAGTTGTCAGGTTGGGGGGGACGGCAGACGGCGCTGACAGCAAACGGCCGGGGGAGCCAAGGGGCGCCCGGGACGGGCCGGAATGTCCGGACCTGCTGGTGGCGGCTGTTCCCCTGGCGACAGTATATCAGTACCACGGCATATTTTCACGCGCCGGTTACACGGTAACGGCAGTAGACCTGCCGGCGTTCGCCTTGTGGCGGGTCTTTGGCAGGAACGCGCGAGGGGTCACGGCCTTAGTGGATATAGGCCTAAAAACCTCGCATTTTGTCCTGCTCAGGGACGGGTTGATCAGGTTCATACGCCTTCTGCCCGCGGGCAGTGAGAATTTAACGGAAATCTCAAAAGAACTCCGGCGCTCGTTGGAGTACTGCTCAACCCAAGAAAAAAAGCCGGTGGAAAAGCTTGTCCTGAGCGGCGGTATCAGCAACGACGGCCAATTAAACAAACATTTGCGCCTGAATTTAGGGATCAGGTCCGAGGTCGGTGAGCCTGAAGTGGATTTTACAGGAGACGAACTGTATGACCCGGCTTACGCGGTTTCGGTGGGACTGGCTTTAAGAGAGGTGTCAGGACGTGGACGGCTATAGGGTTAACTTGCTGCCCCAACAGCTCCAGCGCGACGGCACGGTCGATATTCGCCGGCTGGCCGTCGTCGCGGGGTCGGCGCTGCCCATGGCGGTGCTCCTGGTGTGCTATATAATCTTTTTAATTAATTTTGGCGCTGTGAAAAATGACCTGGCAGAGACCAAAGCCCAGCTTTCTTCCCTGGCGCCGGCTGTTGCACAGGTGGAAGGGATGATCAAGGATAGGGCTGCAATGGAGGAAGCCATCGGTGAGTTTGACGGGATCTTAAAAGACCATATGTCGTGGTCCGGCCTGATGCATGAACTGGGAGGTATCGCGCCGGTTGACCTGTGGCTGAACGGTCTGGAAATCTTCAATAAGCTTGCTCAAACATCGCCCGGCAGCGAACAGAGCGAGCCGGACCCCTATGCCCGCCCCAACCTGGTGTCATTCAGAGGTATCGCCAGGACACTGCCTTCAGTCGGCATTTTCATCAGAAATTTAAACGGCCTGCCCTATTTTAAAGAAGTAAAGCTGGTCAAAGTGAACTCTGTCAGCGAAGGTATGGAGTTTGAAATTATCGCCGTGGTAAAGGATAAAGGCTGATGCGGGATACGATTTTTAAACGGCAAAACCTGTTTTTGATCGTGCTTTCGGTTACGGTCTTATTTTGTTTTATATATTTTGTCCTGGCTGGTCAGATCAAGTCCTGCGGCCTGGCTAAAAAAGAGCTGGAAGATGCAAGCGATAAACTGCTGAAGGCTAAAGCGGCGGCGGCCTCAATCAACAGCGAGGGTGACAGGCTGAATAAGGCCAGAGGGGATTACGAGATAAAATGCGGGCCTTTTAAAAAGGTCATTAGGGACGGCTCGGATATAATTTTCCTGGGGATGACGGCGGCAGCGGGGAATATTGCGGCAGCTGAGATCATACCGGGGGATATAATCGAACATCGTTATACGTTGGAGCTGCCGGTAAAGGTGGTTCTGCAGGGGGACTACCGCAGCCTGACGGACTACTGCAGGGAGATAGAGAACAATAACTGCGCGAACATGCTGGAAATTAGAAGCATGAAGGTCGAAGCAATAACCCGGGCGCCCGCGGCGAAAAGTACTGCTGCCGCGGTAAGCCCGGAAACGGTTAAAGCAACGTTCGGCATCGTAATTTTTTCCGTTAAAGACCCGGAAGGCAGACTTTACCTTGAAGAACTGTCAGCATGGTTGACCGGCCGGGGCGATATATTCAGGCCTGCGGCAGCCGTATCGCCGGCGCCCGGGCTTTCCGGCAGCCTGGAGACTCATTCCCGGTATTTCCAAAGCCCGGGAAAAACCGTTCAAGCTGCAAAACCGTGATCCTGCTGCCGGTTCGAGAAAATAATGGTATTTTCAACTTTACGTTTCGTGGTGTGACACATATAATTAATAAGAGCCAATTTTTGTATTAAAAATATCTTAATGGTAAACATTAAAACAGTGAAAATTTTTTATGGGGTGTGAATGGTCCTGATCGACAAGCAAATTTTAAAAGAGGTTATTGACTGCGCCACAGGCAGCGGTGGCGACTTCGCGGATATTTTCGTTGAAGAGAAACGAAGTGTCGGCATCAGCTGTGAGGCCGGCAAAATCGAACGCGTTCTGTCCGGCGTTGACACGGGCGCCGGGATCAGGGTGCTCTCCGGCGAGTCCACCGCTTACGCTTATACCAACGACCTTTCCCGGGACGGCCTGCTGGAGGCCGCCAAGATCGTCAGCCACGCCGCCGTGAGCGGCAAAAAGGGAGTCAACCTGGATTTTGTAAAAGTGCTGCCCCAGGTGAATTTCAAATTTAAAGAAAGACCAGAGGACGTATCCACCGAGCGGAAGGTGGCGGTCGTGGAAGCGGCTGACAAGGCCGCCCGCTCGGTTGACAAAGACCAGATTAAACAGGTGATAGTCGGCTACGGTGATGTGACGCAAAAAGTCACTATCGCCAACAGCGAAGGAAACTACGTGGAAGACGAGCGTATCCGCACCAGGTTCATAGTCCAGGCTGTAGCCGCTTCCGGACCGGTAATTCAGACCGGTTATGAGGCTGTTGGAAGCCTGTGCGGCTTTGAGCTGTTCAAAGAATTTTCACCGGAGGATGTGGCGGGTGCGGCGGCAAGCCGGGCGCTGGAAATGCTTAAGGCAAAGCCGGCTCCCGCGGGCAGAATGCCGGTGGTGATGGCCTCCGAGGCCGGCGGCACGATGGTGCACGAGGCCTGCGGGCACGGGCTGGAAGCCGACCTGGTGCAAAAAAACCTCTCGGTGTACGCGGGTAAAAAGGGCCAGGCTGTCGCGTCCGGGGAAGTCAGCGTATATGACGACGCCACCATAGACAGCAGGTACGGGTCGTACCGCTTTGACGACGAAGGGGTGCCCGCCCGTAAAGTAAACTTAATCGAAAACGGGGTGCTGGTCGATTTTATGTACGACCGGCTTACCTCGTTCAAGGAAGGCAGGCAGTCCAACGGCCACGGGCGCAGGGAGTCCTACCAGCACAAGCCGATCCCCAGGATGGCCAACACGTATATCGCTCCCGGCAAAACCGATCCGGAAAAAATCATCAGGGAAACTAAAAACGGCCTGCTGGTTAAGAAAATGGGGGGCGGCCAGGTCAATACGACCACGGGAGACTTTGTTTTTGACGTGGCGGAAGGCTACTTGATCAAGGACGGGGAAATTGGTCCCATGGTGAGAGGCGCCACCCTTACGGGAAACGGGCCTGAAGTATTGCGGATCGTTGAGATGGTGGGTAGCGACCTGGGTTTCACTATCGGCACCTGCGGCAAGGACGGCCAGGGTGTGCCTGTGAGCGACGCTCAGCCGACAATGGCCATCAAGGAACTGATCATCGGGGGTACCGGCAGCGGTGAGCCCAACGGCAAAATAAGGCGTATTTAATTTAAAAAGACACACGAATATGAGCCTCCGCCGCAGGTTAAATTATAGGCGGAGGTGTGGTCATGGAAATTGATACAAGCTGGCATGACTGGAAAAAAAACCTGGGCAGGGCGGTAAACACGGCCGAGTTCCTGGGTATGTCCGACGAAAACATTAACAAGACGGCCTACCGCCTGGGAGACTTTTTCGCCGCAAATTTTGACCCCGGCAACAGGGAGCAGCGCCTGCTCAAAGAGCTGTGGGATGTGGGCTCCGAGGACGAGCAGAGGTCCCTGGCCAAAATGATAGCCAAGATGGTTGACAGGGATACAAAACATTAAAGAAGTTGCCTTATAGGCAACTTCTCAGACTGTAGACAAAAACCGCTTTATGCCGCGAGGCAGGGAAGCGGTTTTT
>CAZPXL010000201.1:0-4171 GCA_964591005.1 uncultured Eubacteriales bacterium | reverse complement strand
TTCCAAACACCCTGGTGAGGTTCTCCATCTCGATCATTTAAATCCACCTCTAATCAAGGACCACGTCGGCGGGCATACCCGGCTTTAAAACATTGTTTTCGTTGTTGACCTTGATTTTTACCGCGTAAACAATATTGGTTCGTTCCTTTTTGGTCTGGATGGTTTTCGGCGTGTATTCACCCTGGGAGGCTATTTCCTCAATTACTCCCGGGTGCTCCTGGCTGCTGCCGCTGACAGTGAATTTAACCTGCTGGCCAAGCTTGATTCTGGGCAGGTCGTCGGTGGGGATGTAGACCTTGATCCACATATCGTTTAAATTGGCCACCGTGGCCACGGAAGCGCCCGCCTGGACCACTTCCCCGTCTTCAAAATTCCTGGTGAGGACTGTCCCGTTGATGGGACAGGTAATTCTCGTGTCTTCAAAAAGGGCCTCGGATGCTTTTAACACCGCGATGTTGCGCTCCAGCTCGGCCCTGGCCGCCTCGATCTGCTCCGGACGGCTGCCTTCCAAAAGCAGGCTCAGCCTGATCTTGGCTGATTCCAGGGCGTTTTGCGACTGTTTGTAAGCTGTCTCCGCCCTTTCCATCTCCGCGTCGGAAATGACTTTTTCCGCATACAAGATAGAGGCCCGCTCATAGTCCTTCGCGGCCTTGTCACAATTAACCCCGGCGGTGTCCACCGCAATCTGCGCTTCCTTTATTTCCTGCTCCCTGGCGCCCGAGGTCAGGTCGTTCAGCTGCGCCCGGGCCTTGGCCACGGAAAGGGCGTCCCTTTCCTTTTGAGCAACCAGGTCGTTGCGCACGATTTCCGCCACCTGCTGGTCCTTCACCACCGTATCGCCGGCGGATACCGTTAGACCCCGCAGGGTACCGGCCACTTTAGCCCTCAGTTCCACCTGAGTCGCCTCGATGGTGCCGGCCGCCTGCAGCCCGTCGGACTGCTTCTCCCCGATATACCTGTCATAACCCAGGTAACCGAGAAAACAAAGCGCCGCCACCAGGAGCAGCCCCGCGATCCTTTTTTTCATAAACACCCCACCCTGACTGGTTAGTTGAAAAACCAGGTAAACTATTTACAATGAAATATTTTACCTGGTTTCATGATAGAACTTTTTTATCGTTGAATCAATACTTAATTATAAAAAATAACGTCCGGTTTTTTTAACACGTCCAGATCGGCCAGTGGGTTGCCCCGCACGCCGATCAGGCAGGCAGGCAGGCCCGGCTTCACCTTGCCCAATTTGTTTTCCAGGCCCAGTATGCGCGCCCCTTTCGCGGTGGCGGCATTTATTACTTCCGCCGATGAAAAACCGGCCTCAACGAGCAGATTCATCTCTTCCAGGTAAGATGCCCCGTGCCGTACGCCGGGCGCGCCGGCGTCAGTGCCTACTCCCACTGCTACCCCCAGTTTGCGCGCTGTTTCAACGTTTAGCTGCTGTTGACGGTATGTTCTTTCGATTACCGCCAGTTCCGCCCGGGTGTGGCTATCCCTGTAAGGCTCTTTAAGCTGGACAGCCACGGGGACAATGGTGGGGGTCCAGGCGATTTCCTTGCCGGCCATCTGTTCCAATGTTTCCCGTGCAATGAAATAGCCGTGCTCCAGCGAATCAACACCGCACTGCACGGCCAAAGCGGTTCCCTCATCCGAGTTGGCGTGGGCCATAACCTTCAGCCCTGCCTCGTGTGCTTCCGCCACCAGGAAAGAAAGCTCTTCCCGGCCCCACTGCAGGGGCCCCACCTTACCATATTCACGGAAGCTGACAACTCCCGTGACCAGGACTTTTAACTGCCCGGCGCCGGCCCTTACCGTTTCCCGGACGGCTTCTTTAATACCCGTTGGTTCAAGGTCCCTTCCTAAAAAAGAGCCGTACATGCCTTTTTTACGCAGGGCCCCGCCGGTCGCCACGATCAGCGGAAGAACATCACCAGCCCTGGCCTCGCGGGCCGCAGCCAGCCCGGCCATGTACCGGTCACCGCCGTCCCGTACCGCCAGGATTCCGGAGCATCTCAGGCTTTCCAAAGTATTTTGCAGGTGGGTCTGCAGTTCTTCCTTTTGATCCCGGCGCCTGAGCATGCCTTCAAAATTCACACCGTCTAAGGCCAGGTGGACGTGGCAGTCGACCAGGCCCGGCAATAAGGTCAGGCCGCCGCAGTCGACTACTGTAACCTGCTCCTCTCCCCGGACCGCTCCGGGCAGGTAAAACGCAGTATCTTCGTGGTTGATACCAACAACAAAAGCGGTGTCTTTCGCAGGTGAAATTAAAGGTGCGCCCTCAGAGAGAGAGGGCCGGATTTCACTCACTATACCGCCGGTTACCAGGATGTCCACATCTTTTCGCGTCTGTCCCCCGGTCCCGTCCAATAACATGCCTGCTTTGATCACCGCTTTGCGAAAACGGCCTAAATTTATGATTTGCATACATTCACCTTAAAGACAACCTTAAAAGAAAACTTATCCCGACATTCTTTCCTTTACCGCGGCCACGGCCATATCCCTGCGCCGCCGGGCTTCTTCAGCTATTTCTTTTCTTCTTTCCAGAGTCCCGGCTACAAAACCGGAGTCGCTGATCACCGGGACGTTTATATCTACATTGAGCAAAACAGCCTGCAGGGCCGCTTCACAGATGTAAGCCGCCACCCCGGCGTCACTGACGGCCATCTTGTTGCCGATGCGGGAGATTTTCTCTGTTATCGCCAATACTTCCAGGAGTGACCCCGCGATATCCAGTGGCACCCTGGTGGCCGCTTTGGCCGCCTTCTGCACGGTCTCCTCGCGCCTGGCCTTTTCCTCCCCGCTGCCTTTGGGCATTCTGTAGGCTTCCATTAGCTTGCCAAAGGCCGCAACGTCCGCGGCCGTTAATTTCTCCAGTTCGGCCATGATGTAATATGCCCTGGCGGTGACGTCCCGCGCTTCAGCCTCCACTTCGGCATACTTGGGCCTGCCCACGGTCAGGTTGCCCACCATGGCGGCCATGGCCGCGCCCAGCGCGCCGGCCAGGGCGGACACGCTGCCTCCCCCCGGCGTGGGCGCTTCCGAAGCTGAAACAGCCAGTATCTTTCTGAACGAATAATCAAATATATCGCTCATGACTTAACCCACCTTACTGAGCTTGATTGCTTTAAGCAGATTTTTTAAAATAAGCGCAGTGGTCAGGCTGCCCACCCCGCCCGGAACAGGGGTGACGGCGCCGGCCACCGCCAGTACCTTTTCAAAATCCACATCGCCGCAGATACCGCCGTCCTCGGTTTCGTTAATGCCGACATCCACCACTACCGCGCCCGGCTTAACCATATCAGCCGTGATCATCTTTGGTTTTCCCGCGGCGGCGATGAGAATATCGGCCTGGCGGGTATGGTACCCCAGGTCACGGGTTTTGGAATGGCAAACGGTCACCGTGGCGTTCTGGTTCAGCATCATATAGATCAGGGGCTTGCCCACTGATTCTCCCCGGCCTACCAGGACAGCATGCTTTCCTTCAATGGTTATTCCGTTGCGCAGCAGGATTTCTATACAGCTCTGGGGCGTGGAAGGGAAAAGTCCCTCGTTATTACTGAGGTTGTAAGCGCGGTTGAGCGGGTGCACCCCGTCCAAATCCTTTAAGGGCGAAACCGCCTCCAGGATTCTCTGCTTGTTAATTCCCTTTGGCAGGGGCAGCATAATCATAATCCCATGGATACTGCTTTCATTATTAAGCCTTTTAATAACAGCGACGACTTCTTCCTCATCACCGGCGCCGTTAAATGAAAACATTTCAGACATAACACCGGCATTGATACAGGCTTTTTCGATAGAACGGGAGTAAAATACCGACGCCGGATCATTTCCGACCAGAATAATAGCCATTTGGGGGGTGATACCCTCTTCTTTTTTAAGGCCTGCCACTTCTGCCTTAATCTCTTCCCGGACTACTGCCGCGACTGATTTACCGTCGATAATCTTTGACATATTTAGCATTCTCCTTATTTATTTCCCATCCCCGCTGTCCTCTATGCAGCACAAACCGCCTGGCGGGTCTTTGAATAATTTACTTTGGAATATATTCTTCACCGGGAACCATTAATTTAATTGCCTGTTTCCGGCCGCGGCAACAGCCCGGCTCGCTCCACAATCTCAGGAACGATCTCCTCCCAGGCGATAGCCATGATATGGACGCCGTGTACCCCCCTGATAT
>CAZPXL010000200.1:0-4230 GCA_964591005.1 uncultured Eubacteriales bacterium | reverse complement strand
AAATTCTGCCCCGCCGCATTTCCGGCAACTGCGCCAGGCACCAGCGCATGCTGACCACATCAATTAAGAGGGCCAGGAACATAGCCCTCCTGCCGTTCACGGCAGAATAAGGACGCTTAGGAAAAGACGCGGGCCGCAAACTGAAAAATAAATTAAGGATGGGCAGACGCCCATCTTTTTATTTTCCAGCTTATTGTCAGGATTAGATTTATCCGTTTAATCAGGGGGTTCTAAACAAACGAAGCAACAAATAACAGGCAAAACCGATCATCCAAGGCAGGAAAAGAAACATGCGTCGAAGAATATCTATAGTCTGTTACGAAGGAGGATTCCCTATGATACCGTCTCAGGAAGGTGGCATCGCCAAGAACATAAAAGTTATCGATTGGCTCAAAGCCGATTTGATCACATCTGTCTCCGCGTTATTCAAATCAATGCTCCGGGGCAGCGAGGAGCTTATTCTAGACGCGCTGGCCAGTCTCTTAATCACGTGCTATGTTTTGGGACGGAGGCTGGGGGTGAGTTTTTCACGCCTGGATTTAAAAGTCGAGGCAAAGCTGCGCCAGGGAATTGATGAGGACCACGAAGTGGAGAGGTGGTACAGCGATCTTTCAACCCTCTTAAATTACCTGGTTGACAAAAAGAGGTGATAGCTTGACAACAGGCGAGAAGTCCAGAGCCCTGGCGGAGTGGGCTTTTTTTACATCAATGTTTGCCGTCGCCGGCCTGGCGGGCGTTTACCTGCCGCCTCTTTACTCTGTTGCGGCTATGCTGCTTCCCCTGCCCCCATTGCTGATTGTTTTGAAGCTGGACACCCGTTACGCTTTACTGGGATTAGCCGCGGCGGGATTGGTATTTTTTGTTTTTATGGCGCCGGAGACGGCCGGTGTCCTTGTTTTTCAATACGGCCTGCTCGGTGTTTTATACGGTTTGCTGTTTAAGAACAGGGTTTCCTCGGGTAAAATTTTATCGATCGGCATGCTTTACGCGGGCGTTTCGGCATTATTATACCTGGTCCTGAATTATTTCGCCGGGAACAACCTTTTTGTGCTGGGAGAGGAAGGGCGCAGAGCGTTTGAGCAGTCAATGGCCGCTTACCGTGACACAATGTTAAACGACATTCCCGCTGAAGTACAGGAAACCTTTAGTGAAAGTATAATTTCAACTTATGAATTATTATTTCCAGGCCAGTTTATAGTCAGTTCGACTGTCCTGTCAGCCATAACATATTTTTTTTCCAGGGCCTGCCTGGCACGCTTGAATTATTTTCTTGCTCCGGGGCTTGTCTTTACAATGATCTCATTGCCCTGGTACAGTATCTGGGGGCCCATCGCGGGCCTGGCGCTTACCCTGGCCGGAGATAATTTTTCGTGGCTGCTGGCGGCTAAAATAGGGAAAAACATTCTTTATATACTTTTCTGGCTTTATATCGTCCTGGGACTGTCTGTGGCGGCGCATTTTTTCCGCAGGATCAATGTTGTCTGGCCGGTCAAGGCGGTATTCCTGATATTTGCCCTGGCATATCTGCCCTTCAGCATGGTTGTACTGATCCTGCTGGGGGTGACCGATTCCCTGGTAAACTTCAGGCGCCTGCCGCCACAAGCGTAAAATTTTAAAAAAACCTATAGGGGTAAGTTAAAAATATCATTAAATGAAAATTTTAATGTTTTGTTAAAAAGAATTACTGAAATCCTGTAAATCCTGTCGATATGTTTACCCGGGAGCCATTTATTTTTTGGTGCTCAAGTAATCTTAGGAAACCTTTGGGAGGTGTCAATCGTGAAAGTAGTACTAACGAAAGATGTGCCCGGCCAGGGCAAGAGCGGTGACGTTATAAATGTCGCGGAGGGTTATGCCCGCAACTATTTATTTCCTCGCGGTATGGCGGTTGAGGCCTCCAGGGGCAAAATGAACGAACTGGCCGTACGCCAACAGGCGCAGGCGGCAAAGGAAAAGAAGATAGAGCAGGAAGCCAGGGTGCTGGCAGCCAGCCTGGATCGCCTCAAGGTTACGGTTAAAGCGAAACAGGGAGAGGGAGGCAGGCTTTTTGGCTCGGTTAACAACAAGGATATAGCCGACGCCCTTGCCGCTCAGCATAAAATTACTTTGGATAAAAAGAAACTGGTTGTAAAGGAACCAATTAAGCACCTGGGCACTTATACGGTAACCGCCAAACTGCACCCGGCCGTACAGGCTGAAATAGAAATCGAGGTGGTAGGCGAGTAGCCCGGGGGGCTGTCTGATCCTGTGACCCATATAATTTTTATAGCAGTGAAAGGAGCACGAGATGAAAGTATTTCTCGAAAAGTTTATCGGGAGCGTAAAAAACGAAACTTCCGACAAGCTAAAGGGCCATGATCAGATAAAACGCCAGGTAACCGCGTTATACAGTCTCCTGGCAAACCTTTACGGTTCCGATAAGCTGGTTTTAAGGGCCGGCAAACTGGAAGCGCTGCAGTTCATGCGTTCCGAGCGGCTGGAGGAAAGAGTCCTTGCCCTCCAGAAACTCGTATTCGAGGACCCTACTTATGATACCCCGCCGGCATATGAAGAAATCCCGGATGTCCTGGATGAAATCGAAGAGGAAATTGCCGACAATATCGCCAGGCGCACCGTGGAAGACAAGCTGGAGAAAAAGATCAGCGAAAAACTTCAGCAGCGCCATGAGGAATATGTTAAAGAGATCAGAATGCAGGTAATCAAGGAAAACACCGGTGCGGAAAACGCTCAAACCTTGAAAAAGCTGGCCTTACTTGAAAAATTGGAGCAGCGTAAGCTTTCCGCCTCGGCTATGGATTTTTTACGGCCGGCCAGATTCGAGGAAATTATCGGCCAGGAGCGGGCTGTCAAGGCCCTTCTGGCAAAATTGGGCTCACCGTACCCGCAGCACATGATCCTTTACGGGCCGCCCGGCGTGGGGAAGACCACCGCAGCCAGGCTGGCCCTGGAAACGGCTAAAAACAACAAAAGCACGCCGTTTTCCAGGGATGCGGCTTTTGTGGAAGTAAACGGCGCCACCCTGCGCTGGGACCCGCGGGAAGTGACTAACCCGCTCCTGGGTTCGGTCCACGACCCCATCTACCAGGGGGCGAAGCGCGACCTGGCTGACACCGGGGTGCCGGAGCCAAAACTGGGCCTGGTTACAGATGCCCACGGAGGCGTCCTTTTTATAGATGAAATTGGCGAAATGGACCCGATACTGCACAGCAAGTTATTAAAAGTGCTGGAGGACAAAAGAGTATATTTTGACTCTTCGTATTACGATCCGCACGAGCCTAACGTGCCCCAGTATATCAAGAAAATTTTTGAGGAAGGAGCGCCGGCGGATTTCGTCCTCATCGGCGCCACGACCAGGGACCCGGAGGAGATTAACCCCGCTATCCGCTCCCGCTGCGCCGAGATTTTTTTCGAGCCGCTGACGCCAAAGGACATTAAGGAAATTTTAAAACAGGCGGCAGGCAAGCTGGGTGTCGAAATGGACGAGGCGGTTCCTGAAATTATCAGCGAATATACCATAGAAGGCCGCAAGGCCATCAACATCCTGGC
Source organism: uncultured Eubacteriales bacterium (assembly GCA_964591005.1). Classification (GTDB taxonomy): domain Bacteria; phylum Bacillota; class Desulfotomaculia; order Desulfotomaculales; family Pelotomaculaceae; genus Syntrophopropionicum. Next base: position 684 of record CAZPXL010000200.1, on the reverse strand, counting down.
CGACGCTTATGGCATGGCCTGTTACCGCAGTGACGCGTTGGGTTGCCGCCCTCAAATAAAGCTGGAAGACGTGATGGAGGTAGCCCAGGTAAGCAGGCTGAGCCCTTATGTAACGCGCAAGGCCTCTTCCGACCGGGAAGTGGGAAAAATATTCGGGCTGGGGGTTATGGGTTTTTTGGGCTCGGTATTGGAAATCGAAGCGGTGTCTTTTCCTGCCCGGAACCAGGGCCAGGGCACGATCCGCTTTAACGATACGGCCGGCAGTATGGCCAAGGATTCGGTATTCAACGCGGCCTCTGTTATACGCAAATTGACCGGTGAGGACCTGTCCAATTACGACCTGCACGTCAACGTGGTCGGCGGCGGGAGGATTGACGGCCCGTCGGCCGGGGTGGCGATTTTCCTGGCCATACTCAGCGCCATCCAGGGCCGCCCGATAACTCAAAACGTGGCTGTGACCGGAGAGATCTCTATACAGGGCAAAGCGCGCGCCGTGGGCGGCGTGTTCGAAAAAATCTACGGCGCCCGTCAGGCGGGGATCAAAACAGTGCTGGTGCCGGTAGAAAACGGCAAGGACATACCGGTGGATATCAAGGGTATCCAGGTGATACCGGTGGGCTCGGTGGAAGAGATTATCAGGCACGTGTTTCCCCCCGCGGAGGTTGACGAACTGGTCAGTTGATA
>CAZPXL010000199.1:0-4239 GCA_964591005.1 uncultured Eubacteriales bacterium | reverse complement strand
CAGACCATATCACCGTCTTTGGGTACGAGGCGAATTTCTCCCACTGCTTCCGCCAGCGATACCGATTTAATATCAGGTGTGCGCAAACAAACCATCTCACCAAATTTGCCGGCCATGACAAGGTTTACCGCGCCAGTGCCGTAGCGCGTTGAAAGGATACGGTCAAATGCGGTAGGCGTCCCGCCTCTCTGAAGGTGGCCCAATACTGTTACACGGGCCTCCATCCCTGTTTCCTCTTCAATTTGTTTGGCCACTACGTTACCGATACCGCCGAGACGGATCGGGTCAAAGCTTTCTTCCACTCTTCTCTGTACGACCATTTCTCCGCCTATCGCCTTGGCTCCCTCCGCCACAACCACAATACTGAATAGTTTTCCGTGATCCCGCCTATGGTTAATTTTTTCAACTACCCTGTCAATTGAAAAGGGAATTTCCGGAATAAGAATAACGTCCGCACCACCGGCGATACCAGCCTCAAGCGCGATCCACCCCGCATACCGGCCCATTACCTCAAGGACCATTACCCTATGGTGTGATTCTGCCGTCGTGTGCAGCTTGTCTAATGCTTCGGTAGCCGTAGTCAAGGCTGTATCAAAACCAAAAGTCTGGTCTGTGGCTGAAAGGTCGTTGTCTATGGTTTTCGGTACTCCGACCACCGGCAACCCCTTATTTTCATATAGCTCCCTGCCTATACTGAGGCTCCCGTCGCCGCCGATAACTATCAGTGCGTCTATACCCTGGATATTGATGTTTTCGATAACACGGTCCGAAACGTCCCTGAATTCTTTTTGCCCATTGATGACCATCTGGTATTTAAAGGGGTTATCCCTGTTGGTTGTGCCCAGGATAGTGCCCCCACGCGGCAAAATGCCAACCACGTCGTTAATTGTTAGATCACGCGCCCGGTTTTGGATCAACCCGCCGAAACCGTTTTCAAACCCGATAACAGACAAACTGTAGTTCCCTATGGCTGTTTTAACCACCGCTCGGATAACCGCGTTTAACCCCGGGCAGTCCCCGCCGCCGGTCAGTACGCCGATACGTCTTATTTTGCCGCCTGCAGACATTTCAATACCCTCCCCTTATATATTTTAATTTTATAGTATGATCAGTTGATTAGATATTGAAAAAAAGCGGCCGGCGCCCGGCCGACAGCTTTAATTACAGTTGTTTAATTATGTGCAGAAAGTAAAAACCGGCATGATCATATTTACGTTTACGGCTGGCTGCCTGCTTTTTCAACAAGCTCAGCCAGGGTTTGTTTTAATTTGTTCAAGGACTCTCCATAGCCTGCCCAGTCGCCGTTTTTAAGCTTGTTCTGCGCCTCGTCGTAAAGCTGGCTGGCGCTTTTGGCAAGGTCTGATATGCTGGCGGCGGGGTCGCCGGGTTGAGGCTGCTGCACCTGCGGCGTCCTTATGCTCGTCCCTTCTCCGAATATTTTTTCAAGAGCTATCTCAAGGGTTGGTTCCATAACCACCATCTCTCCGTGCGCCACTATGACCCTGCGCAGCTCCGGCATTCTGCTCTGCTCAGCCTGCAGGTAAATTGGCGCCACATAGATAAGAGCGTCTTTGACCGGAATTACCAGGAGGTTCCCCCTGATTACACTGGATCCTCGCTGGTTCCAGAGCGACAATTGCTGTGAAATGGTAGTGTCCTGGTTAAGCCGCGCTTCAATCTGCGTCGGCCCGTAAACAAGCTCCTGTTTGGGGAAGTTATATGATAAAAGCTTGCCATATTCGTTGCCGTCAGATCTGGCAGCCATCCAGGCGATCATATTCTTTTTGTTCTGTGGTGTATAAGGCAGAATCAGCACAAATTCCGGTTCGCTTTCTCCCGGCAACTCGATGATCGTGTAGTACGGCTCAATCTGCTTTTCCTCTTTGCCCAGGGTTTCAGTGGCTACGTTCCACTTGTCTTCCCTGTTGTAAAACACCAGAGGGTCTTCCATGTGGTAGACGGCGTACATTTCCGCCTGGATTCTAAAGAGATCTTCCGGATAGCGGATATGGCCGTGCAGGTCCACGGGCATCTCTTCTATCGGCTTAAACATGCCGGGGAAGATTTTGTCGTATGTCTGGATCAGCGGATCTTTTGCGTCGCTGATATAGAAATCCACCTGGCCGGTATAGGCATCAATCACAACTTTAACAGAGTTGCGGATGTAGTTGTTCACCTTGTCGAATGGCTCGGAATACGGGAATTTATTAGTCGCTGTATAAGCGTCCCACATCCAGTACAGCTTTCCGCCGCTCAAAACCATGTAGGGGTCATCGTCATACTGCAGGAACGGGGCAATCTTGGGCACTCGCTGCTTAATGTTGCGGTAGTATAAGACTCTGCTGTTGTTATCTATTTCACTGGAAAGCATTATTTTGTAATCCCCAAGGGCCAGGGCGAACATCGCCCGCCGCAGGAAGTCGTTCACTTTAACGCCGCTCTCGCCTTCATAAGTGGAAAGAACGTTTACGTCACCCTGGGGGAAGTTGAACTCCTGGGATTTTGTGTTAACCAGGACGTACTGGTCTGTCCTCTCCCCGTAATATATTTCCGGCCGGTCGACTTTTAAGTTGGTATTGCCTGCGGGCGGAATGTCTTTCAGGAAAAAGGTGGGAAGTCCCTCCGTGGTAAGCTCGTTGACCGGACTCATGGCTATCCCGTAACCGTGGGTAAAGAAAAGCCTCTGGTTAACCCACGTTTTAGCCTGGGCAGGCAGGTGTTCCTGGTTCAGTTCCCTGGGCGCCAGCATCACCTGGCGGTAGCGGCCGTCAATTGTGTAGCGGTCTATATCGATATCTGTAAATTCATAATAAAGCCGGATCTCCTGCAGCTGGCCGTAAGTCTGTTTTAGCTGCTCCCAGTCCCAGAGCCGGATGTTGCCGACCGTGTCCTGGTTGGCGCGTATATCTTCAGCAGTTAAAATCCTGCCGGCCGGGAAATTCACTTTCTCGATTTTATCAAGATCGTACGCCATGCGGGCAAATTGAATGTTTCTCTCCAGGTAAGGCCTCTCTATAACCGCTTCATTCGGCGTTACCACAAATTTTTGGATAAAAGCCGGGTATAGTCCGCCAAGAGCAATGGAGGCCACCAGGAGCACGCCTATGCTGTATACTATCAGCCTGAATTTACGGAAAAAGAGGTTGATTAAAATCACCAGGGCACATGCAAGGGCGATAAATACAAGGACCTTGTACGCTATAAGAGTGGAATGAGTTGTCGTATAGCCCGGTCCCCATACGGCGCCGCGATGGGCAAACAGAAGAGAGTATTGTTCCAGTTGGTATCCCACGGCTTTTATAATAAAGAAAACTGCCGCCAGGAATGAAAGGTGGTACCGCGCCGAAATATTTTGAAGCAACCTGCCCGGGCTCCCCTGCACAAAGTTGATGGCCAGGTACACAATCGCAACCCAGAACGCGGTCACCAGGACGGCCATGCTGGCCACATTATAAAGAAAAATGTAAAAAGGCAGCTGGAACACATAGAACCCGATGTCTTTCTGAAAGACAGGATCATTGATTCCAAAGGAGCTGGGGTGTAAAAATTGTTGAAAAATGATCCAGTCCTTGGCTACCGAGAAATTGAAAAGGACGGCCATAATTAAACTTATAACGGTAAAAAACACAAGTACAAAACGCGGTGTGATAAGCTGGTTCAGAGGCGCGTTTTGGATTGTAAGCAGCTCTTCTTCTTTAATAACAGTTGCTTTCTGTGTTGCCTTGAGCAATGGACCGCGGGTTAAATAAAGGTTTACAAACAGAAATATGAATAAGGCCACGGCTACTGCCACCCGGATACCCACGTCAGTCAAAATTATTTTTGTAAAAACGTGTTGGTAGTTTAAAGATTGAAACCAGAGCCAATCTGTATACAGCCTGGCTCCCGAAACGGCAAGCACTAATAAAACAAAGACTACTGCAAGTATTATAAAATTAATTATCCGGCGAAGGTTACTCTGCAAAAATATATTACCTCCTGTTATATTTGCCTTTTACATGGGCTTTGGTATTTTTTGGGCGCCGTCCGCCTCGTGCTTTAATTTCGCCTGACACCTGAGGCACACCGACATGGGTTTCTTTTTAGGCATATCATCATCGTCATCGTCGTCTTCAAGAGGGTCGGCGCTTGCCAGCACTTCATCATCAAATGGCATTCCGCACAGCATGCAACGTAACTTCAAAACGATCACCCCTGTTATTTTTTTATGAGACTTAACAGGATATTTCGCTGTTGTTT
>CAZPXL010000198.1:0-4247 GCA_964591005.1 uncultured Eubacteriales bacterium | reverse complement strand
ACGCCGGAGGGAAACTGGCAGGTGGTAAACAAGCTTGTCTATCCCTCCTGGCGGCACCCGGACGGCGGGCCGCTGATTCCGGGCGGCGTTCCTGAAAACCCGCTTGGCCCCCGCTGGCTTGGGCTGAACGCCCTGGGCTCCGCCGGCAGCAGTTACGGTGTGCACGGCAACAACAGCCCTTACTCCATCGGCACTTACGCCTCATCGGGCTGTATCAGGATGTATAATGAGGACATCCTCTGGCTTTATGAACGCGTCCCGGTAGGCACGGAAGTTCAGATTATCAACAACGTGCAGGACCTGTTATCTTTAAAAAAGTATGACCGTGTCGCCATCAACGGAGTGGAGCAGGGATTTGCCCGGCACCTGGGCCCGATACAGGCGGGAGAGGTAACCTACCTGCCCCTTCGCCCCCTGTTGCAGTCACTGGGCTGCCGGCTGAACTGGGAAGGCAGTTCAAAAACCCTCCTCGCCGCCAATATTGACCGGGAAGTACAGCTTACTGTCGGAAGCAACATGGTCACAGCCAATAACATAACCTTCAAAACCAACGACGCCCCTATCCTGGTTGAAAACATGACATATATTCCCGATTACTATTTGAAGAATTTTTTTGGAGCAGAATTTCTTGGGCAGGAAAACAGAGAACTGAAGATAAAAGCCCCCGTGGATCCAACCGTAGGCGCGCTGTTCAAATATCATCTGAATATATTGGTTAACGGGAAAACGATAAATTTACCTGAGTCTCTTACGCCGCTCAGCGACGGTGAAAACCTGCTGGTTCCCCTAAGGCCGTTATGCGCGGCCGCCGGCGCGGAGCCCGGCTGGGATAATGAAACAAAAGCCGTGGAGGTTAAAACAAGAGGAAGGCTGTTGTCGATACCGTTGAACGGTTCTCCGGCCCGGCTTGACAGTGTCGCTTTAGATAAACCCGCACGGATCTTTACCCATGACGGAGCATCCTTTGCCAGCCTGGATTTCCTGCAAGACGTGCTCGGCTTTGAGGCCGAAGTCGACTATAAGTCCCGCACTCTAAAAATATCAAGCGCTAAAAAAGCCCGTATCGCCGCCCGGCTGCTGCCCCCCGTCCAGCTGTCGTTGAAAATGGCTTAACCTTAATCACAGTACCACTGTCTTACTCTGTCATTGCCGATAACAGAAATATGGGCGTAGGAAATTTCCTTGAAATTTTCTTTAACCATCTTGTTAACACAGGAGCCGATATCTTCACAATCCACCAGGTTCATTCTTTCATCTGCCTCAACAACCATCTCCAGCAGATAGCTGTTGGGGCCGACACACATTGAGCGCACGTTGTGAATATCCAGGATCCCTGGTATGGTCATCACAAAATTCCCAATTTCCTTTACCAGCGCGGGGTCGGCGGACTCGCCCAGGATCGCCGAGGCGTTTTCCCTGGCTGTCCCAAAACCGATAAAGAACAGCAAAATACCTATGACAATAGAAGCGGCTCCGTCAAAAATAATATTGCCCGTATATTGAGCGAGCAAAATTGCGCCGCCGGCAACGAAAAGGCCAAAAAGCGCGGCCGTGTCCTCCAGGAAAATGAACCGGGTGGCCGGTGTGGACCTGGCCAATACAGGCACAACGCTGAAAATCATTTTCAGGCCGCGCGCCTCTATCCCGGTCTCGTGTACAATCGCCCGCACCGCCATGGAAAAAGAATAGCATTCGAACAAAATGCTGAGCGCTATCACGATCAGGTTGAGCTGCACATGCTCGATTGGTTCCGGGTGCATGATCTTCAGCACGCCCCCGTATATGGAGAGCGCTCCCCCGATAAAAAGCATGCCCAGGCTGGCGATAAAACTCCAGAAAAAAACCCGCTTGCCGTGGCCGAACTGGTAGCGGTCGTCACTGGGACGGTCTGCCTGCCTGAGGCCGATTAACAGGAAAAACCCGTTTGCCCAGTCTCCCAGGGAGTGTTTAAATTCGGCCATCATGGACGCGCTGCCGCTCAGTATTGCCGAGACCAGCTTCATTGCGGCAATCACCCCGTTGGCCACCAGCGCTGCCTTGATCGCTGATTCACTGTTATGAGCCATGTAATACCCTCCGTGTCAAACACATTAACAAAATACATATTAACAAAGATATGTTAAATGGACAAGTTTACCTATTCTCAGCATAATATAATTTCTCCAGTCTCTAATCCTTATTGCCCGGACCCATGTTTAAGGGTTTCCTTATTAAATTAAAAAGAAAATTTCATAAATATATTATTGAGATTTCGGAAAATACCTTGCGATATTATCAACACATCCGCCGGGTCTGTTGAGAGAAAGACACACCCACGACGAAACACACCTGATCATAGTCAGGACGGGGAAAATGAGTTTTACTGTTGACGGCCATGTCCAGGAAGTCGGACCCGGAGATATAGTGCTCATACCTCCGGGCGTTCAGCATAGTTCCGAAGTTCTATGTGATGGATCATCAAGTGTTATGTGCCTGGTCCTGTTATAAACAAAGAAAAAAAAGCTGGGTTTGAAATAACCCAGCTTTTTTATGTCAGTTACGCTTAGAAGTTAAACACCTCATCGATTTCCTCGTCTGTGAAGTCCCAGGTGGTGTTGTGAGGCGGGCACTCCTCTTCGAAGAATTCCGGCAGGCGGTCATGGGCTTTGGTGAATCCGGCCCTCTCGTTGAACCCGCGCTCGGCTTTCAAGATAGTCTTGCCCAGAGCGGTCACGTCTTCCGCGGTGAGTACCAGGCCGTACTGGGCGTTGATCATATCGACCAAGGCGTTGAAGCCGTCGGCAATATCCAGTATCGCGAAAGCGATAAACAGGCACATGCCGGTGCTGTCCACGGCGGCGGTGGCAATCTGCAGATTGCGGGACAGTTCCACCTGGCCGTCTTTCTTCAATGGGTCAACAAAACCGCCGACTTTCAGGATATTAGCCGTGACGGCATAGCCGGCGGTATGGTCTGCGCCCATCGGAGATGTGGCATAGGTCAGGCCGACGCCTTTCACCGCGCGCGGGTCGTAGGCGGGAATAGCCTGGTTCTTTACAACAGGCACTCTGGCTATGCCGAAAACCTTGCCCGTAACGGCTGCGCCGCTTCCTATGATCCTGCCCAGCGGGGTCCCTTTGCCGATCTGCTCGACCAGGTCAAGGGCCGCCTTGCCGTCACCCCAGGGAATAACTCCCGCGTCCATGGCCAACGCGATGGTAACGGCTGTTTCGATACTGTCAACGCCGACATCGTCCATGGCCCGGTCAATATAGGCGATGTCGTCCAAATTTTTTATGCACGCGTTGGCGCCCAGTCCCCAAATGGTTTCATATTCAAATCCGCTGGTAAGATACTGTCCTGACTTGTCGTAATAATGCTGAGAACAGCGAATAACGCAACCCGTATGGCAGCCGTGGGTGGGCTTGCCGCCGCGCTCTTTAATTGTGGCGGCCATGGTTTCACCGCCGATATCGTTGGCCCACTCATTGCGGCCCCTGCGGAACTCCTGCGTGGGCAGCCCGCCGGCTTCGTTCAGGATGTTTACTAGAATATCAGTGCCGTAAGCCGGCAGGCCCTGCCCTGTAACCGGGTGGTCCATTAGGGCTTTGGCAAATCTTTTGGCAGCCTCTTTAAAGGCGTCCGGTTCAGCGACAGGCACAGCGGGAGCGCAGTTATCGTCGACAACAACAGCTTTCACCTTTTTAGATCCCAGCACCGCTCCGAGGCCGCCGCGGCCGGCGCTGCGTATGTTGCCGTCAGGATCTTTAACAGATACATTGGCCGCGGCCAGCTTCATTTCTCCCGCCGGGCCGGCTAAGGCGACAGCCGCCTTTTCGCCGTATTTTTCACTGAGCAGTTTTATTGCCTCATAGTTGCCTTTGCCGATGATTCCCTGGGGAGCTTCTTCTATAGTTACACCGCCCGAATTTACATTAATAACATAGAACTTTTCTTCCGTCGGCATTCCTTCAATAACAAGCGCTTTAATGCCAAGCCTGGCCATTTTCTGTGAGAATGAGCCGCCGGCGTTGCTTTCTTTAATACCTCCGGTCAGCGGGCTCTTGGCGCCCACCGAAATACGTCCTGAGTTAGGAGCGGTTGTGCCGCTGAGAAGGCCGGGGGCAAAAACGATCTTGTTGTACTTCCCTAAAGGGTGGCAGGTCGGCTTTACTTCGTCTGCCACAATCATGGAGGTAAGACCGCGACCGCCTAATCCCACATATTTCTGGGGAACGTCTTCAACTCTAACTTCTTTCCTCGTCATG
>CAZPXL010000197.1:0-4298 GCA_964591005.1 uncultured Eubacteriales bacterium | reverse complement strand
CCCGGAATAATATGTATAAAATTATTATTACCGGGGGTATGAGATTTGGGATGATTACATTTGTGCACGGCATGGGGCACAGCGATGACCGGCAGTACTGGAGGAAATGGGCTGAACCGCTAAGGCCCGCGCTGGCCGGTGTTGGCCTGGACCTTAGTGAGGAACAGTTCGGCGGTGTTTATTACTACGATCTGGTCCCCGGCCCCAGGGAGGAAGGCGCCGCTGCTGAAGACCTTCGGTCTGAAACGAATGCTTTGAGGGAGCTGGCGCTGCATGAAATTGGTTTGTCACGTTACTCCTTTAAAGAAGGAGCGGCATCGGTTAAAAGGCTTGCGGATTATGTAGCCGACAACTTTGGCGATATTATAGCTTACCTTTACCTGGATAAAACTCACTACGCTGTCAACGACCGCCTTTATGAATCGATTTACAACAGCGGCGGGCAGGTCTGCCTGATCGGCTACAGTTTGGGGTCTATAGTTTGCTACTGTGCTATAAAGCAGAACGAAGAAGCGGCAAAAAAGGTCTCTCACCTGATCATGCTCGGCAGCCCTTTGTTCTGGTTTAAAAAGCTGGTGGCGGACAGAGCGGACTTGGGCGCCAGGCCGGCAGTAAGCCGTTTTGCCAATATAGCGGGCATAATGGATATTGCTTTTCCTCAAATGGTACCGGGGATCATTGGAGGTTTGGATGAACATATTGAGGCAGTGGTTGGCTTTGACCCCGTTAAAGGACATAAGGAATACTTCTCCAATGAGAAGCTGCTTAATTTAATCGCGGGAGAAATAAAGAAGGGGTGGGTTTGAGCCACCCCTATTTTCTGCTCGCCAGCCGTGTCATAAGGTTTGCGAGGACTTGTCTTTCATCTGTATTGGCTACTTCCCAAAGTTCTTTTACCGCTTTTTGTTCAGGATTGGCAGGGGGTACTTTTTCCGCCAGCATATCTCCCAGCTGATGTGCCATGGAGCTTATTTGATCACTTGAGATCCCCAACTCTTGGGCGTATTCCACCGCTTGTCCCAGAGTCCTCTTCCAGCTGTCCCAGTTTGTGTTCAGCATATTCATAAATAAAATAACACCTCTCTTTCAGATTTACAGGTAGTTTTCCCCGCCTGCACCGGTTTATTCTTTTACTGGTTATTTTTATACCCTGATCATCCTGAATATTATTTGTATACAGACACGGCTGCCTGGGACGGGGTAATATCACCGCTTTTTTGTGTTATAATACAGGGAAATAGAACCAGTTGAAGATTTCCAGTGTTTTAAAAATGATATTGTCCGTATAAAGGTGGCTGTGTAATGGCTGTCAAGATTTTAGCCCTGGAGACATCATGCGATGAAACCTCGGCGGCTGTTGTGGTTGATGGTTCAAAAATATTGTCCAATATAATATCTTCCCAGGTAGACGTTCACCAAAAATTCGGCGGTGTGGTCCCTGAAGTGGCTTCCCGCAAACACCTGGAGCTGCTTAACCACGTGGTGGACGAGGCTCTGCTGGAGGCCGGCCTGGGTTTTGGAGACCTGGACGCTGTTGCCGTGACATATGGCCCCGGGTTGGTGGGCGCGCTTCTGGTGGGAGTTTCCGCAGCCAAGGCTGTTGCTTACGGCCTGGACCTGCCCCTGGTGGGGGTAAACCATATTGAAGGCCATATTTACGCCAATTTCGCGGTGGAGCCGGGATTGCAGTTTCCTCTTATATGCCTGGTGGTTTCCGGCGGCCATACCGACCTGGTTTATATGGAAAACCACGGAAGTTACCAGGTGCTGGGGAAAACCAGGGATGACGCGGCAGGTGAGGCATTTGACAAGGTTGCGCGCACCCTGGGCCTGGGCTATCCCGGTGGCCCCCTGATCCAGCGGCTGGCGGAGAAAGGAAATCCTGAGTGTATTAAACTGCCAAGGGCCTACCTGGAGAAGGGCAGCCTGGACTTCAGCTTCAGCGGGCTTAAGTCGGCGGTGATTAATTATTTGCACCGGGCCCAGCAGAAAAATGAGGAAGTGGACAGGGCTGACCTGGCGGCCGGTTTTCAGAAAGCGGTTGCCGATGTCCTGATAGATAAAACCATTGAAGCGGCGGTTGAAACCGGTGTGTCTACAATCCTGCTGGCCGGTGGTGTGGCCGCGAATACCCGGCTCAGGACCGGCCTAATTGAAAGGGCGGGGGAAAAATCCCTTCATGTGAATGTACCGCCGTTCATACTCTGTACTGATAACGCGGCCATGATCGGGTGCGCCGCTTATTATAAGTTTTTACGGGAAGCTTACGCGCCGCTGACACTTAACGCGGTGCCCGACCTGAAACTGGGTGAAGAAAGATATGAGGGCAATTTCAGGCGAATTGTGCTTTAATACCTCGAATAACGACAATAAAGACGTTATTATTGTACTTAGGTCCTGGAAAACAGGGGTTCTGTGGATGGCTGCGCCTGTGGATAATGTGCATAAGTTTGTTAATAACTTAAATAACAAGGGGTTTTCCCTGTGGGTGAAATAGCGGGGCATAAAACTGCCGCCTACATTGAAACTTTTATATTGAACGGGGCGGCTGAAGCAAACATCCTGCCCTTAACATCTCACTGCAATATCGGCTGTGTTTTCTGTTCCCACCGCCAAAACCCGCCCGGGGTAATCGTAAGCAGAATAAAGCCCTGCACCCCGGAAGAAGTGAAGGAAGTGCTTCCCTTCATCGATCCGGAGAGGACGATTGTTATTGGCGAGTCAGCGTCGCGGATTATTGAGGGAGAACCGTTGACCAATCCCTCGTTCAGGGAGATTTTAAGCCTTCTCCGCCAGACTTTTCCCCGTACGACCGTCCAGATTACCACCAACGGCAGCCTGCTTGATGAAAAAATGGTTGGCTTCTTAAGCAAGCTGGGGGGGGTGACTGTTTATCTTTCTTTAAACAGCGCCAGTGAAAGAGGACGGGCACTGCTGACCGGAGACGTTAACGCCCGTCAATCTATAAAAAGCCCGGATCTCCTGAAAAGGTACGGCGTGCCCTATCACGGCAGTATGCTGGTTGTGCCGTACCTGGTTGGCTGGGCTGATTTGGAAGAAACAGTGAAGTGCCTGGACGAACAAGGAGCTGAGACCATCCGCCTTTTCTTGCCTGGTTATACCAGGCTGGCGGAACCAGCCCTGCGTTTCGGGCAGTCGCTCAGAGGAGAAATCGAAAATTTTATATCACAGATGCGGGGTAAAGTGAGAGTGCCCTTAACCGCCGAACCTCCGCTGATCGAAAACCTGGAGCCGGCAGCGGCCGGTGTGATAGATGGAACTCCAGCCGCCGCGGCAGGGTTGCGTGCGGGGGATATTATCCAGTCCGTAAACGGGCTTAGGGCCTTGTCCAGGGTCCATGCTTTTAAGTCTGTATTAAAATCCGGCAATCCTGAAATAACTGTAAGCAGGGGAAATAACCTTTATACAATGAAGATCAGGAAAAAACCGGGCGAGAGGTCCGGCCTGGTGATGGATTACGACCTTGACCCCGTATTAATTGAAGAGGTTGGCCGGGCGGTAAGGCGGCGCGGCTTTAAGGAGGCTGTGGCGCTGACTTCCGAAATGGCCTCGGCTGTAATTGGTTTGGGGTTAAAGCAGTTTTTGAAGGACGAGGTGGAAGTCGAATCAGTTGCGGTAAAAAACCGCTTTTTCGGCGGCTCCATCGGCGCAGCCGGGCTGCTCACAGTAAATGATTTTAAAGCTGCGCTGGAGGAGTACCTGGACCAAAAACCGGGCGTCAAACCCGGGATTGTCCTGCTCCCCGGCCTTGCTTTCGATAGCCGGGACAGGGACCTGACCGGCTGTTCCTATCACGAGCTGGAAAAAGATTTCAAGATGGATTTTGAAGTTTTATAGGTATATTTGGTTGATACGTCCGGCGCACTTGCAGGGAACTCAAATTTACCGTTGAATTATAACAATATTCAGAGAGAGAGCAATTATCAGGAACTGCACTATTTCAGCAATACAACATAAATAAAAAGGAGGCTTATCTATGAAGGTCAAACAAATTTCAATTTTCCTTGAAAACAAGTCAGGCCGTCTGGCCCAGGTGACCGAGGTGCTGGGAAAAAACGACATTAACATCCGTGCCCTTTCCATAGCCGACACTACTGATTTTGGCATTTTAAGGCTGATTGTAAACGAACCTGACAAGGCTCACCGGGTTTTGAAGGAAGCCGGCTTCACGGTTGGCGCCACTGATGTGATCGCGGTTGAAGTGACTGATAAGCCCGGCGGACTGGCCCAGACCCTCCAGTTGCTCGACCGGGCAGGCATAAATATTGAGTACCTTT
>CAZPXL010000196.1:0-4300 GCA_964591005.1 uncultured Eubacteriales bacterium | reverse complement strand
TCTACACTTATCCACAATTTTCGAAAAGCATAATTTCCTATACAACAAAAAAACCTGCCGGGGCAGGTTATGGTGTGTCAGGGGGACGGGGTTGTTGACACATTTTTAAACCTTTTCATGCAGGGCAATTACCGGTTAAATTCCTAATAGACCGGGACACAACTTCCGCAGGTGCGGCTTCAGCTCCATATGCGGATAAATCCTCCGGCACAAGTCATTAACCTAAAGAGATGTGTCTAAAACATGAAAACAGTCTCGGAATGTCTGAAATATTTCTTAAACTTCCAACGGAAGTCTATGGACATGGTTTGCCTCAGCTGGATCCCGGCTTCGGTTCAGGCGTCTGTTCCGCTGTACCGCCGCCCGGTTTGTCTTCCGGTTTATCTCCGGGTTTATCTCCGGGTTTATCTTCAGCTGTAACATCCGGGGCAGGCCCGTCTCCCAGCCCGCTGTGAACGGTTGTATCCGCCGGGGTGGCTGCTCCTGTTTGTTCCAGCCGGGTTTCAACCTGGGCGGCGGTGCTTCCGGTCTGAGTTGTTGGAACGGTTTTACCGCTCTCTCCCGTGGATTCAGTCCTGGCCTCCACAGGTTGATCTAAGGCCTGCTGTTCGATGGTCTGGCTTTTGGTCTGCCGCTGGTTAACGCCTGTCTGTCCGTTGTTAGATAACATAGATGGCCAGGCAAGCCAGACGGCTGTCATCAGCAGGACCGGCAGGATTACCGCCGGTAACCGGTATAGTGCTGTCGCGGCTATAAGAACGAATCCAGCCGCGCCAAAACAATACTGACAGGGTATGATACCAGCAGCCTGCCAGTTCCATACCGAGTACACGGCAAGTAAAATATGAGCGCCGGCTGCTGCCCAGAGCAGCAGGCCGGCCCTGCTGAAGTTTAACAGAATCGCCGCCGCGCATATAACATAATAGGCAACCCCAACATAGGACAGGTAATTCCCCGCTCCATATGCCATGGCTGAAGCCCCTGCAAGGGCGATTAACGCGATTATTTTCCGGGCGTCAACTTTTTTTGAGCTTTCCGGGTCAAACATTTAGCTAACTCCTCAAGAATATTCAGGGGTAATTTGTTGTATTACCCCTGATAATATCTTAAAGAGATTATATTGCCTCATGTTTAAAGAATGCAAGAATAAAGATGTGAATTCTCAAAACGTCAGAAATTGCAACGGGCCTGAATATTAGGTATTATTACATTATATTTAAAAAGGAGGTAAACCATATGCAGGCAGGCGTCCGAAACCAGCTGATCGGCAAAATTACTGAAATAAAGAAAGGTAATATCATGGCCCAGGTGGCGGTTAAAGTTGGAGATAACGAAATAACATCAGTATTGACAAAAGAATCCCTTGAAAGTGCAGGTTTTGAAGAAGGGGACACCGTGACAGCTTTAATTAAAGAGATTAACGTGGTCCTGGTTAAATAAGAATATATTAAAATAATAAGGAGCAGGAGGATTCGGGCCAGATCAAGACCAGGGTTGAAGCTTTTCTGGAAATGATAGAAAAGAAATGATCCGTTTTAGAAAACGAGGTCAAAATTATAGACAATAGTCAAAAACACCTTCATTGGCAGAAATGAAGGTGTTTTTAAGAGGGAGGAGATAGGTGTATAAAAACTGTTAATGTTATGCCCCTGGTTCATTTGTACTGATCAAGTTGTTAGCGCTAAAACTCTTTTATCCAGGTACTTTGCCCGCCAACCCTTTCTCTGGCATTTCCATGACGAGCTGAATAATCTACTTGTGTTTATTTTAATTATTTTTTGTTGTGTACTGTAATTATATTGATAAAGCATTGTTATGTCAAGTAATGTTATGTAATTTCTTGTCCCATGAAAAATTAAGAAGCAAAAACTCAGTGTACCGGGCACCCCGTCAATTTAGTGTCAGTGTTATATGAAATTATGCTCTGCCGCAAAACCCGTTGACTTACGGCATAGAATCGTCTAGAATATTAATGATCAACAAAATAGGGGACTGAGTTTGTGTCTGAGGTTGTTTTTTAATTAACCAAATCTAATATGATTGTCTGCATCTGCATGAAGCCGGCTCATAGTTTATGAGGCTTTATTTGGCTTGCGGTGCGGACAGGGTTAATTGAGAACACCGGTATAGTCTGCTGTCTTCCGAAACATGACGTTATTATATGCCGTGCTCAAGTTGCACGGCGTTTTTAATTTGTTTTGAGGGCAAGTTGTGCTTATTGAGGCTGTGATGAACTGGATGTGTTCGCCATAGCTTATTTTATTTTTTGGGAGGTATCTGCCAGGGTGAACGAATATACGATGAGAATATTGGAATACGATAAAGCAAAAGAAATCTTAAAACAGTATGCCATTTCCGAACCTGCTAAAAACTTGCTCGACAGGCTTCAACCCTCTTCCGACATACCCGAAATTGAGCGGTGGATGCTTGAAACTACTGAGGCCAGGCGCATTACCGACATAAATCCCAGCGTGCCGCTGACAGCTATGGAGAAAATTGACGAGGTAATGGTCAAAGCAGGGAAAGGGTTTATACTGACCACAGATGAATTGAGTGCAGTCAAAGAACTTCTGGAAAGTGTTAAAAAACTAAAAAGGTTCATGGGCCCGATGCAGGCGGTCTCACCTGTCGTGGCTTCCTATGCCCTGTCCATGTCGGAACTGCCCCACCTGCGTGAGGAAATCGACAGGTGCGTAGTCAACGGAAGAATTGATGACAGGGCGACGCCGGAGCTGAACAGACTTAGAAAAAAGATTATCGTCACCGATGAAAGAATAAAACAAAAGCTGAACAGTATTTTAGCTTCACCTTCTTTTGCAGGTGTAATCCAGGAAGCCGTGGTCACCGTGCGGAACGGGCGGTACGTGATCCCTGTCAAGAGAGAATACAAGAGAAGCTTCGCGGGAAACGTACTCGACCTGTCGTCCAGCGGCTCGACCCTGTTCATCGAGCCGGCAGCCATCGCCAGGCTGCAGGAGGAGCTCAACATATTGAAAATGGAAGAGGAAAAAGAAGTCTTCCGGGTACTGTCCTGCCTGTCGGATATGCTGGAAACCGACATAAGGGAAATATCGATCAACGTGGAGGCGTTTATCCAGTATGATTTTGTTTTTGCCAAGGCGAAATACAGCAAAGCGCTTGATTGCTTTCCCGTAAAGCTGAATGCGAGCAATAAAATCATTATTAAGGGCGGCAGGCATCCCCTTATCGGCAATAACGCCGTGCCGCTGGATTTTGAGATTGGAGACGGCTATCGAGCCCTGGTTATTACCGGGCCCAATACCGGCGGGAAGACTGTGGCCCTGAAAACGGTGGGACTGCTCACGCTGATGGCGCAGTCCGGCCTGCACGCGCCTGTTGAAGAGGGAAGCGAGCTGGCCGTTTTCGCCGGTATCCTGGCTGACATTGGTGACGGCCAGAGCATCGAACAGTCCCTGAGCACCTTTTCTGCCCATGTAAAAAATATATCCTCTATTATTGAATGTTCCACCCCCCGTTCCCTGGTGCTGATGGACGAACTGGGAGCAGGCACCGACCCGGGCGAGGGCATGGGGTTCGCCGTCGCGGTCCTGGAAGAGATCTTCGCCAGGGGCACCACCATCGTGGCCACGACCCATATCAGCGAGATCAAAGAATTCGCGGCAAAGAACGAAGGGTTCCAAAACGGCCGCATGGAGTTTGATATCGATTCTCTCAAGCCGCTGTACAAACTGACGATTGGCCGGCCGGGAGAAAGCAACGCACTCCTGATCGCTTTGAGGCTCGGGGTGCGCCGGCGGATTATTGAAAGAGCCCATGAGATAACATATGGGGAAAAGAAAGATTACTCATGTGAAATATCGCTCCGGCCGCCGTCTCTGAGCGATGAGAACACAGAAAACGTGCGGGAGTCACCGGCAGTGAAGGAGGCTTCCGCACTAAAACCCGGCGGTAATACGCCGGAAAAAGCGAAAAAAAAGCCGGCCGGCAGCTTTGTTAAAGGAGACTGCGTATCCATCAGCAGCATGAACAGGACGGGAGTTGTCTACGAACCTGAAAACAACAGGGGCGAAGTGGTGGTAATGGTGATGAAAAAGAAATATAAGATTAACCACAAGAGACTCTCCCTCCACGTGGCGGCCAGGGACCTTTACCCCGAAGACTACGACCTGGATATCGTCTTTGAAAGCAAGGAAAACAGAAAAAAAAGAAAGCTTATGGGCAAGCGGCACGTAGAGGGGCTGGTTATCGAAACGAAGGAGGACGAAGAACAAATTCGCCCTTCGGGCGACTAAAGTAAACCGGGGATAGAATACTATGG
>CAZPXL010000195.1:0-4413 GCA_964591005.1 uncultured Eubacteriales bacterium | reverse complement strand
CCACATAGGCCTGGGCGCACATCCTGGCCATGTTCCGCACCCTGGCGATAAAACCCGTGCGCTCCGTGACGCTTATTGCGCCCCGCGCATCCAGCAGGTTGAAAGTATGCGAGCACTTCAGCACGTAATCGTAAGCCGGCAGGATATAGCCCTTTTCAATTATGCCCAACGCTTCCTGCTCGTACATATCAAATAGTTTAAACAGCATGTCTGTATTGGCCAGTTCAAAATTATAATGGGAGTGTTCCACCTCGCCCTTGTGATGGACGTCGCCGTAGGTAATGCCGTCCACCCAGGTGATTTCGTAAACGCTGTCCACACCCTGTATGTACATGGCCAGGCGCTCCAGACCGTAGGTTATCTCGGCGCAAACCGGGCGGCAGTCAATGCCGCCGCACTGCTGGAAATAGGTAAACTGGGTAATTTCCATCCCGTCCAGCCAGACTTCCCAGCCCAGTCCCCAGGCGCCCAGGGTTGGTGATTCCCAGTTGTCCTCAACAAAACGGATGTCGTGCTCGTCCGGGTCAATCCCGATGGCCTTCAGGCTGTCCAGGTAGACCTCCAGCACATCGTCCGGCGAAGGCTTTAAAATAACCTGGTACTGGTAATAGTGCTGCAGCCTGTTGGGGTTTTCCCCGTAGCGGCCGTCGGTCGGACGTCGTGACGGCTCGACGTAGCCCACGCGCCACGGCTCCGGCCCGAGCGCCCGCAAAAAGGTGGCCGGGTTCATGGTGCCCGCTCCCTTCTCCACATCATAAGGCTGCTGGATAATACAGTTTTGTTCTGACCAAAAACTGTTCAGCGTTAGGATGATTTCCTGGAAATTCATGTCCTGCCTCCTTCAAAAAAATGGTTTAAGCAATAACTAAAAAACTCCCCTGCCCCGGTATCGCTACCAGGGACGGGAGTTTTTCCCGCGGTTCCACCCTGATTGGCTGAATCCTCATGTACGGCTCCAAGATGCCGGACATGGGAAAGAGCCCACTTTTTCATGCGCAAGCTTTACTGGCCAAATTATGCGGCGCCTTACGGCAGCCTGTTTCCTGCCGCCCCTACCTGACGGCTCGCGGCTGAATTTGGCGTTCCTCTTGCAGCTCGGAAATGCCTTTCACCGGCATTGTTTACCCTCTTCCACCATTTAAGGGCTCTCTAAAAAACAACTCTCCGGCTAACTCTTCCTCATCGCCCATTATTTTTTTTCCAATTTACCAAATTACAGGTTTAAAGTCAATGCCCGGGCGTTAAATATCTGCATCCCCGTTGCAGGAGCCATTTTCCGCGTCTCCCGCCCCGGGCTTGCGTTCCAATTCCAGGGTGTATTTTTTAGCCATGGCCGCAGTCGCGCCGAGTGCGCCAATCAGAGCAATTTCACTGCTTGCCAGCGCCCCGAGGACCCCCAGCGCCCCCAGGGAAGCGGGTACTTCAAAAACCACCCGGTCGCCCTGCTTGACTTTAATCCGGTAGTCCCTTCCCTTGTGCAGCATGCCTTTTAACTGCCCGAACATTTCCTGGCCCTTGTTTTGAAAGGCCTCACCAAAGTTTTGGTCTTTACTTTCAAGATTAATCAGCGCCTGCACCACATCTCCACCCGCTTCGTCCAGGGCTTCTTTTGCTTCTTTATAACCTATGCCCAGCCGGTCTCTCAGAATGTCTATTTTGTCCAGCTCACTGGTCATAATCATCCCCCTTCCTTGGTATTATTTACTCCCGGCGGATAAAATTTTATACATCCGTGACTTAAGGTTCCGATACAAAACGGTTTAAAAAAGAGACGGACTTCAAATCCCGCTCCAGGTAATATTTCAGGTAATCATACAACAGGATCTTGATCTGCTTCCTGTCGGAAGCGCCTATTTTTAGCTGGCGCAGCCTGTCCTGAGGCCAGTTTAAAAGCGCCTTTAAAGTCTCGACCATCCCCCTGCTTAAGGGAACAGCCCGGGGTCCCTCCGCGCCGCATGCCTCGCACAGCACGCCGCCGGCCTCCGCGCTGAACACAATCCGGCCGGCCAGAGGCTCCCCGCAGTGCGCGCATGCCTCCAGCACGGGGCGGTAGCCCATCAGCCCGGCAGACTTGATCTCGAAGGAGCGGGCCAGTATTTCCGCATCCCCTTCTCCCATCAGCCGCATCGTCTCTAGAAACAGGTTAAAAAGCCTGTCGTTTTGTTCTCCTTCCGGCACAAGGCATTCAGTCAGCTCGGCCAGGTAACTGGCGTAGCCGATTGTCTCCAGGTCCCTCCTGAGAAAGGGGAACATCTCGATCCCCTCACACTGGCTGACAGAGTCCAGCTCCCTGCCCCGGTGAATTAAAAACTTGGTATAGGTAAAGGGCTGTACGGAGCCGCGCTTTCTGCTGGACGGCCTGGTTACTCCATGGGCCATGACCTTCATTTTGCCATGCTCCCGGGAAAACAGGACCAGCAGTTTGTCCCCGTTGCCGCACTCTATTGATCTCAGTACTATCGCTTCAACTTTATACAGTTTCATAATGCCCGCCCTGGTTTAATATTTTGGGGTGGAGAAAAACGCCTGAGATATATATAATGTAAGTTGGGCGCCTGGCCCTTAACTTATTAATAATAACAACGTGTTTGGCGCGGGGAGTTGTTACTTTTGAGGATAGTGGTCGGAATAACCGGAGCCTCCGGTGCTGTGTATGGAATAACCATTCTGGAATATTTAAAACAACGCCAGGTCGAAACCCACCTGGTCATAAGCCGCTGGGCTGAGCGTACCATTGAACTGGAGACCGGTTACCGGCCCGGCCAGGTCGCGGCGCTGGCACATTGCTGCTACGCGGCGAACGATATGGCGGCGGCGATCTCCAGCGGTTCCTTCGTCCACAGCGGCATGATCGTTGCCCCGTGCAGTATGAAAACGCTGGCGTCCATCGCATGCGGCTTCTCCGACAACCTTATCGCCAGGGCCGCTGACGTAACCATCAAGGAAGGCAGAAAACTTGTTTTAATGCCCAGAGAAACACCGCTCAGCCCGGTTCACCTGGAAAACATGCTCAAGCTTGCCCGGATCGGCGTGGCGATCATGCCGCCGGTTCCGGCTTTTTACAACCGCCCCGCGGCACTGGATGACATCGTGAAGCACTCGGCCGGCCGGGCCCTGGACCTGCTGGGGATCCCAAATGACCTCTTCCGGCGTTGGGAAAACAAACAAACCGAGTGACATGTCCATCCTTTCAAAGCGGCATTGAGCCGTATATGGTTCACTCCTCGCCCCTGTAGCCAAAACTCCACAGCTGGTCTTCTTTGTTCCGCCAGCCCGGCTTGACTTTCACCCAGAGCTCAAGAAATATTTTTGAGCCGAGGAGGCTCTCCATATCCTCACGCGCCAGCTGGCCTATTTTTTTCAGCACATGGCCGCCCTTTCCAATCAGGATGCCTTTCTGCGACTCTCTTTCCGTATAAATTACCGCGCGGACCGCTACCACGTCGTTGGGCCGCGGCTCCAGCTGTTCAATCACCACCGCCACCGAGTGGGGGATTTCCTGGCTGGTGAGCTGTAGTACTTTTTCCCTGATCAGTTCAGCCATAATGAAGGTCTCGGGCCTGTCGGTAACAATATCGTCCGGGTAATATTTCGGCCCGGGCGGCAGGTACTTCTCCAGCGTTTCAAGCAGGCTGGACAGGTTCTCGCCTGTCAGCGCCGACACCGGCACGATCTCTGAGAAATCGTAAAGCCTGCTGTACTGTTCAATCAACGGAAGCAGTTCCTCCCGCTTGACCAGGTCGATCTTGTTGATCACCAGCAAAACCGGGGTCCCAAGACCCTGGAATCTTTTTATTATAAAATTGTCACCCGGCCCCGGCGGCTGGCCGGCCTCGACCAGGAACAGGATCGCGTCGACCTCTTTCATGGTCTGCATCGCCACGTGCACCAGCTGCTCGCCGAGCCTGTGCTTGGGTTTATGAACGCCGGGAGTGTCTAAAAAAATAACCTGGGATCCCTCCCGGTTAAAAACGTACAGTATCTTATTTCTGGTAGTTTGCGGCTTATCCGACATGATCGCCACTTTCCTGCCGGCGATCTTGTTCAACAGGCTGGATTTGCCCACGTTGGTCCTTCCAATCAGGGTCACAAAACCGGACTTAAAATTCTCTTTTTTTGACAAACCGGACCACCTTTTCACTTAGTAGTTGCTGGGTCGGCTTCAGCCGACCACGTCAAGAGATCCATCCCCGTGTCGCACTGCACAAGCATACCGATCGGGGACATACCTCGGCCTGAAAGCCATTCTCCGAACAGAGGTGTGTCCCCATTCCTCTGTCTGGTCACACTTAACGATAAAGAACACGCACACGAGAACCGTCCCCGTGTGTCACGTGTGTAACGAGCCAAATGCGACAGCCGAGAACCGTCCCCGTGTCGCATTCGAACCGTCCCCCTGTGTCTACGGTCAGC
>CAZPXL010000194.1:0-4427 GCA_964591005.1 uncultured Eubacteriales bacterium | reverse complement strand
AATATTGAGTACCTTTACGCCTTTGTCCAGAAAGCTTCCAACGCCGCCCTGGTTGTATTCCGGGTGGAACAGCTGGACGAGGCGGTTAAGGTGCTCCTGGAAAACGGTACGCAAGTTTTAAGCGGGGAAGATGTTTACAAGCTTTAAGTGAAGGATTCCCCGGTATATTTAACCTGTTAGGAGACAGCGGAATGGGATCGGTGGAAGTAAGAGGATTTGGCGACCTGAGAAAAATTTTTGAAGAAAAAGGCTGGCCATTTCCTCATTCGGTTTCCCTCGATGACACAACGACAGCGGGGGAACTTGCAAAAAAGCTTGATATTCCTATGGACAAAATAGAAGTGGCTTTTGTAAACGGGCTGGCCCAGGGACTTGATTACCCGGTAAAGCCCGGTGACAGGGTTGCTTTTGTCCCGCCGGGCACACCCGGCCCTTACCGTGTGTTCCTGGGATTTGTACAGAAGAAGCAGAAGTAATTTGCCAAACAGGGGGCGGCCTTATAAGCCGCCCCTTCTTACAAAACAACGGAGGAAATCCTGCT
Organism: uncultured Eubacteriales bacterium; assembly: GCA_964591005.1. GTDB lineage: Bacteria > Bacillota > Desulfotomaculia > Desulfotomaculales > Pelotomaculaceae > Syntrophopropionicum. The sequence continues at coordinate 3,886 of CAZPXL010000194.1, read as the reverse complement.
GGAAAATGAAGCGATGAAAAAGCAGTTAAGAAATGGTGTAATTAAGAAAAGAGACGCCCTCTTACCCCTTCAGGTGGCTGAAAAGAGCGCGTCGATTATCAACAGGCTCCTGGCGTTGGATGAATACCTTAAAGCGCGCAGGATCATGGTATACCTGGACTTCCGCAACGAGGTGCGGACCGGGGACCTGGTGGCGAGAGCGATGGCTGACGCCAAGAGTATAGCTGTTCCGGTTACCGACAGGGCTAAAGTGTCGTTGACGCCATCTTTAATTATAAACTTTCCGGGCGACCTGCAGCCAGGTCCCTGGGGTATCCTGGAGCCGAAGCCACAGGCGCTGCGCCCGCTGGATCCCGCGGAACTGGACGTAGTTATTATACCCGGGGTCGCATTTGACGTCTCCGGATACCGTATCGGTTATGGCCGCGGCTACTATGACCGTTTTTTGCGCCGCACGGGAGAGGGAACCATATACATCGGCCTGGCCTATGATTTCCAGGTACTGCCTGATATTTTCCCGGGACCGCACGACATACCGGTCCACATTATCTTAACGGAAAATCGGTTAATCAGGATAAACAAAGAAGCATAAGCGTTTAAAGGTGAATTATTATTTGCCCGTAATATTTTTGGCATTATAATAAAGGTTAGTAATCCAGTCAGAAGGGATTTGCTGAAGTTGCATAAAGACGGGTTGCGCAGGTTGCTGGAAAAAGTTAAAAACAATGAAGTTGACGTGGCTGAAGCGCTGGACAGGCTTAAAAATCTGCCTTATGAAGACATCGGCTTCGCTGTTATAGATCACCACCGTTCCCTGCGTAAAGGCTTCCCTGAAGTTGTTTTCTGCCAGGGGAAAACGGCGGAGCAGGTAGCCGGGATATTTAGGTCTCTAAGCAGTGAAGGCAGGGGGATCCTGGGTACGAGAGCCTCATCTGAAGCATTTGACAGAGTTAAAGAAATATACCCGGACGCGGTTTACCATGAACTGGCCCGGACCATAGTTGTCAGCGGGGGGGAAAAGCCGGCCGGAAAGGGCAGAGTCCTCATAATAACTGCCGGGACGGCTGACTTGCCGGTTGCTGAAGAGGCTGCCGTAACAGCGGAAGTGATGGGAAACCAGGTGCGGAGAATGTATGATGTCGGTGTCGCGGGTATTCACCGGCTGCTGGATAAGCTGAATGAGGTGCGCTGGGCACATGTGATCGTCGTGGTAGCCGGCATGGAGGGAGCCCTGGCCAGCGTGGTGGGGGGGTTGGCCGAACAGCCTGTTATCGCCGTGCCGACCAGTGTTGGATACGGGGCCAGTTTCAACGGGCTTTCCGCCCTGCTCTCCATGCTAAACTGCTGTGCTTCAGGTGTCAGCGTGGTAAATATCGACAATGGTTTTGGCGCAGCCGCCATGGCTAACGCAATAACTCGCATGATTAAGGAGGCGTGATCGTGAAAATAGCTTATTTTGATTGTTTTTCAGGCATCAGCGGTGATATGTGCCTGGGAGCTCTGGTGAGCGCCGGAGTTGACTTTGAACTTTTAAAAAAAGAGCTGGACAAGCTGCATGTCGGTGGTTATGAGTTATACCGGGATGTTGTTAAGAGAAACGGGATCGCCGCGGTGAACGTACACGTTCAACTTTTGGAAGAAAAACAGCCCGAAAGGCATCTGGCTGATATTATAGAGATAATCTCCGGCAGCGATCTGCCGCCGGAAGTGAAGGTGCAAAGCCAGGCCGTCTTCAGCCGGCTGGCGGAGGCGGAGGCAGCCATCCACGCCACGGCGACGGAGGCGGTCCACTTTCACGAGGTCGGAGCGGTTGACGCCATTGTGGACGTTGTGGGAACCGTGCTGGGGTTGCACCTGCTTACTGTGGATAAGGTATTTGCATCACCCCTGCCTATGGGGAAAGGCTTTATCAAGTGCGCGCACGGTGTTATTCCTTCTCCCGCTCCTGCCACACTGGAAGTCTTACTGGGAGTGCCCGTTTACGGCTCGGACATAGAGGAAGAACTGGTAACCCCTACCGGGGCGGCGTTGATTTCTGTACTGGCAGATGATTTTATTGACCTGCCTGCTTTAATTGTTGAAAAGGTAGGCTATGGCGCCGGCAAAAAAATCATGGCTCACCCCAACCTGTTAAGGCTGATCCTAGGCGAGAGTTACAAAAGCAAAATTCTTGAGCCCGTCTTTTCCTGTCACGGCGCCCACGGGCATGGACACAGCCATGCTTAAAAACCAGGATACTATTGTTTTTTCAGCTTTTCAAAAGCCAGCAGGGCGGCGCTGTAAACTTTTTTTAGCGGGATCCCGAATTTTTCGGAAATAGCCCTGCATTCTTCATATTCCGGGGCAACCTGCAGGATTTCTTTTTTGTCTTCACCGGCGTAGCCGGTTTTCACCTTTACCTCTCCCCACGGGGTTTTTACTATCTCAAAACTTCTCGCAAGCACCCTTCTCCGCTCTTCTCTGATCCGTATGCCGAAGGTTGTGGTTTCTCTGAAAACAATATCTATTAATTTTTCTGAGTTCTCCTCATGGCAAAATACACACAAAAGATTGGCAGGCCTGTTTTTTTTCATGTATATAGGTATGGTGTACGCGTCAAGGGCGCCTTCTCTGATTAGTTTTTCAAGCAGATAGGAGTAGATTTCCGGGTTCATGTCATCAATGGCGGTTTCAATGACGGTTACTTTTTCTTCCTGGCCGGTCATGAGCGTTCTCCTTTCAAGAGGCGCAATACTTGCTTTTTATTGTAACATAACTGTTTTCCACATTAATACCGATCATGAGATCTATAACCTGCAATAAAGGATTACCGGCAAGAAAATTTCACGGAGCAGGTAAATAGTGTTCAAAAGGGTTGTTAATACATAAGACTTAAAGTATTATAGATTCAGTCTAATCTGCGGTAGTTTTGTTCTCGGATTAAACTTTAATTATTGTGAGTGAGGCTTATGAGGATAGAGGTAAGAGTTTTCTCCGGACTGGAAAGTTATATACCCGGAACAACTTTCGGACAAGTTATCCCAGTCAGTATAATAGAGGGGTTTACCGGAAGAGAGCTTTTAAAAAAGCTTAACATTCCCGAGGATAAAGTATTCACATTTTTAGTTAACGGTGTCCACAAGAATTTTGATGTAATCCTTAATGACGGCGATCGTGTATCTCTTTTTCCCGCTGTAGGCGGGGGTTAGTTTCTATCACTTTAAATTAAGAAAGAAAACAAATCTTACTGTGATTAAATACTAATATTTTGTTTTATTTTATTAAATTTTGATAAATATTTACAGTTATAATTTATTAGAAGTAATATCTGAATATGGTTATAGTTTTCAAACAATTCGCCGCACCTATAGTGTATAATTAGGGTTAAGTGTGAAAGTTTGAGTTTGCCGGCCGGCAGGTTTATTAGCTAAGGTTTATGTTATCCCATTTGAAGTGACATGCAGGCTGCCGACTGGATTAGCTGGAGATAAGTTCAGATAGCAGGTTCGTTATGCTTAATCAAACAGCGCGTGGAAAGCAGTGTGATGAGATGTGGAAGTCTACTGGCAGGGATTGGTTGAGTCGGTACGCCTTCTGCTAAGCGGCGATCCGGAAGTTTATGAAGTAATCTTCCGTACAGTACATGTATCCGGGACAGCTACCATAATCGGCATGCTCATCGGCCTGCCCCTGGGCACTGTGCTGGCGCTTTCTTCCTTCCCCGGCCGGAAGCTGGCGATAAGCGTAATTAATTTCGGTATGGGCTTGCCTCCGGTGGTGGTTGGACTCTGGGTCTGGCTGACTCTCAGCCGCTATGGCCCCCTGGGCGTTCTGCAACTGCTGTACACGCCTACAGCTATGATTATAGCCCAGGTTATCATTGCGGCGCCTATTATAACAGGTTTCA
>CAZPXL010000193.1:0-4478 GCA_964591005.1 uncultured Eubacteriales bacterium | reverse complement strand
ACCTTAAGGAAGGGCAGGAGCAGGGGGTTGATCTGCAGGTCTCGGGGCATACCCACCTGGGGCAGATATTTCCCTTTAACCTTTTAACCGGGCGGATTTTTGAAACTGACTGGGGCTACCTGCGCAAAGGTGATTTTCAGCTTATCGTCTCATGCGGCTTTGGCACCTGGGGCCCGCCGATCAGGGTGGGCAACGTGCCGGAAATAGTGGATATTGATATACACTTTACCGGTCCCGGCCAGGCCGCGGATATCATCGAGCCCGTGATGCAGACGATGGGCAGGCTGTGAAAAAAATAAAAGAGGAGCAAGAAGATGCTGACGAGCGAAGAAATTATTACTGTTTTTAAGGAAACCGGCGCTATGCTGTCGGGCCATTTTAAACTGACTTCGGGAAGGCACAGCGACAGTTATTTCCAGTGCGCTAAAGTCCTGCAGCACCCTGTCCATACGGAGTCGCTCTGCCGCGAGCTGGCCGCCAGGTTTGCCGGAGAGGATGTTTCAGTGGTAATCGGTCCGGCCACGGGCGGGATCATCGTGTCCTACGAGACAGCCCGGGCGCTGGGAGTGCGCGGTATTTTTACTGAACGTGAAAACGGAGTTATGGTCCTCAGGCGAGGCTTTTCAATTGAACCGGGCGAAAGGGCACTGGTGGTGGAAGACGTAATTACAACCGGCGGCTCGGTCCTGGAAGTTATTGATGTCGTGCGCAGCCTTGGAGGAATAGTAGTGGGCGCCGGTGTGCTTGTTGACAGAAGCGGCGGGAAAGTCGACCTGGGCGTAAGAAAGGAAGCGCTGCTGGTAACCGAAACGGCATCATACAGTCCAGACCAATGCCCGCTGTGCAGGGATGGTATCCCGGCGGTTAAACCGGGCAGCAGGAACATGAAATAGCTTGGCCATCTATGCCGACATCATGTTTAAACTTAATAAAAGAGTTGTTGGATTTTCACCTGGGAACAGAAGTAAGCTAAGGGTCAGGCCCCCAACTTATTGATTTTTTCAGGGAAAACATTGAACAGGTTAGTTTTTAAGTTTCTTTTTCATAAATTTCGGCGATTAAATCCAGCGCGTCCACAGTTCCGGTACAAGTGTTATCCGGTTCCGATACAATAAGTTTGGTATGTTGTTTTTCGATCATTCTACTCAACACCGCCTGTAAATCCTCGTTGGACTTCGCCGTTACCGGCGCCTGGGGGGGCAGGTCTTTTATCCTGCATTCGGCCAGGCGTTTTTGCAGGCTGGCCGCGGACCGGCCGTCCGTTGTCTTGCTTCCGCACTCCAGGTCTCTGACGCTCCTGAACTCTTCCTGCAGCTTTCTAAGCAAGTCAACGCATGTAATAACTCCTTTTACCTCGTGTTTTTCCCTGTCCACAACAGGTAAAATGGAAATCCTGGAGGAGATGATATCGTCAAGGGCCCAGGTAAAAGGAGTATCTTCATAGACCATGGCGCTGCTGCGAATTTTCGTTTTGATCGTGGCGCTGCTCATTTTGTTGTTCCTTAATTCATTTTCCAGAATTGTTTTAAAAGGTAAATCCTTGGCCATGATCGCCCCGCGCGCGTACCCCGCCGTGGCCGCGATCAATACCAGGAGATAAAGCGCCACGAAAGGCGCGCTGGCCATCAAAGGGAGAATATCGCCATTGATTTCAGTCTGAAAATTTATGAGATGATTGATTTGCAACAGCCACAAACAGCCTACCAGCAAGAAGTAAGCAAACAACAGGACAAAAAACGCCCCGATCACCTGCTTTGAGTATTCCCATTTCAAGGTTATCCCTCCTCAAGCCATAAGACAGGATCATGTTCCTTAAGATTACCCGGTTTAGTTATTATATTAATTGAAAAAGAAGGTGCTCACCCGGTGAGCACCTTAAATAAAAAATAATCATGTGGATTTCGTTGGGAATTATTTTTGAAACCGGCTTCAGCCGGCCAATGTGCGGCTAAAGGTTAGATTTATCAGTCCGAGGGCGGACTGAGCCTTTCTGGCAGTTCTTCGTCAGGCGCGGCCATTATTGTTTTCTGGTGTTCGTAGATTACCAGGCCTGGCCGCGCCCCCTTTGGCTTGTGCACGTGTTTTTTCAAGGTGTAGTCTACAGGCACGTTTTTGGACTTTCCGGCCTTGCTGAACAGGGCCGCCAGCCCGGCCGCCTCCATTAATGTTGAGGTAGGCGCCTCTTTGCCTTCGGTGCGGATTATCACATGGGCGCCCGGGATATTCTTGGCGTGCAGCCAGATGTCTTCGTCACGGGCCATTTTTGTTGTCAGATAGTCGTTCTGCCGGTTGTTTTTACCGGCATACAGCCGGAAGCTGTCAGTGGACATGAATAACAGAGGTTTTGGTATGTGCTTTTCCTTCTTATGCTTTGTTTCCCTGCCGGGCGCACCCGGCTTGAGATAACCCTGCTCAACCAGCTCCTGCCTTATTTCGTTCAGCTCATTCAAATCGGAGGCATAGTCAGCCGCCGTTTTTATTCCTTCCAGGTAAACCAGGTCGCTCTGGGCCTGCTCAACAAGCGATTGCAAAGCCTCCCGGGTTCTTTTGGCCTTGCCGTATTTTTTAAAATAGGCCTGGGCGTTTTCCACCGGTGTGCGCTGCAGGTCTAAGGGGACACTTACAGGCGGGCTGTCTTCCTCCTGGTAGTTTTCCAGGGTGACTTCAAGTGAGCCTTTCTCCACGCGGTAAAGGTTTGCGGTGAGCAGCTCGCCGTAAAGCCTGAATTTTTCGGCGCCGGCAGTGTTGTCATAGTCTTCGCTGTAGAGATTGAGCTTTTTTTCCAGTTTGGCGATCTCTTTATTTAAAAGGGAAGTGATCGAGTTTTTTTCTCTCGCCAGCCTTTCCAGGTTTTCCCTGGCTGTATAAAAAGTGTCAAGCAAACTGTTCATTTCCCCGTGCCTGATGATTTGTCCCAGGTGGCTCAGGTCTAAAGCCGCGTAATCCAGGGGCTCACCTTTTTTGCCGGCAGTCAGGCAGGGTTCAAACACACCGCGTCCGGCCAGGCTGAAGATCTTGTGGAAAACTTCCCAAACAACCCTGAAGTCGTAATCACCGCAGTGATCCAGGACTATATCCGGGGAAAGGCCGGCGCGGTAAACTATTTCCCTGCAGGTAATGGTGCTTAAACCTTCAAAACGTTTCTGCAGCACGTTGGGAAGCGGTGTGTTCAGTTGTGTTTCCAGGCAGGCCTGGCGAAAATATTCTTCATCCAGCGTCAGGGGGTTTAATTTACCCTGTGAAGGAGGGAACAAGTACGGACGGCCCGGCAGCACCTCCCGGAACCTGCTTACGGCATGGGAGTAGCGTTTAATACCGTCGATCACTGTATCTGCCGCGGGATCATGCAGGATGATATTGCTGTGCTTCCCCATAATCTCACAAATAAGGTGTTTCTCCGAAGAGAAGCCCAGTTCATCTCGCGATTCTATTTTAACGACAAGCACCCGTTCCAGGCCTGGTTGAGAAAAACCTAAGATCCGCCCGCCTTCAAGGTGTTTTCGCAGGACCATGCAGAAAAGAGGGGGGGCGGACGGGTTTTCCCTGGCGGTGGCTGTAAGGTGTACGCGGGCATTTTGGGGGTCTGCCGAAAGGAGCAGTTTCAGGCGTGATCCTGGCTTATATACCAGGACTACCAGTTCCATTTTGCCGGGCTGGTAGATCCTTTCGATCCTCCCGCCGGCAAGTTTATTATTAAGTTCGCTGCATACTGAGGCAAGGACGAGGCCGTCAAAAGGCATTTGTTTTTCCTCCGCTTGTAACGCGTATGTTGATTTGATTTTGTTTCATTATATACAAATGGATCAACCAATAAAAGCAGTTAAAAAAAAAGCCCTGGTTACTGTATATACTATTTTTTGAAATGGAAGGCTGAAACACCAAAGGGGCAATTCCTTTGAAAAGCGTATAGCCACAGGTGTGCAGTACATTTTATTTGCTTGCATATGAAGCTCATGTCTTCTTGAGCCTTGTATTTTTTGTCGAAAAAAGCAGGAATAAGGGATGAAAAAGAAAAATACTTCTATGGAGGTAATATGATGATCGAAATTAAAAACCTCAGTAAAACATATGTTGCATCGGGACAAGAAGTTTTAGCGCTGGATGATGTCAGCCTCACGGTGCGGAAGGGTGAGATATTCGGTATTATTGGCCTGAGCGGGGCAGGCAAAAGCACGCTGATCCGGTGTATCAATATGCTGGAAAAACCTACCCGGGGTTCAATCATGGTTGACGGCCGGGAGATCACCTTGCTTGACCAACAAGAGCTGCGTTTAGCCCGGCAGAAAATCGGTATGATTTTTCAGCAGTTCAACCTGTTGTCCTCAAGGACAGTTTTTGATAATGTTATGTTTCCGCTGGAGATCGCCAGGGTTCCGCGGTCTGAAGCGACCAGGCGGGTTCAAGAGCTGCTGGAGTTGGTAGGCCTCACCGATAAGGCCGGGATGCACCCGGCCCAGTTGAGCGGCGGCCAAAAGCAG
>CAZPXL010000192.1:0-4506 GCA_964591005.1 uncultured Eubacteriales bacterium | reverse complement strand
CAGGGCGTCGAGAGGATGCTCAAACAGGAGATACCGGAAGTCAAGGAAGTAGTATCTGTTTAGTCTTTATAAAAATTAGGATCAAAAAGGCCTTCACTTCTCACAGCCTTGAGAGGTGAAGGTCTTTTTTTTGCGTTAATAAACCTCAAAACTTGTGCAAAATAAAAAATTTTTATATTAATACCTCTAATTATAAGATATTTTGTTGAAATACAGGGTTATAACAGGTAAAATAGGTTTAAACTGTGAAGCTCTAAAGACACATACTTACGGTTATGAGCAGTCATAATAATTATAGTTGAAGGGAGGTTTAATACGAGTGAAAGAAAAAGTTGAAGAGGCGTTGAGTAAAGTGCGCCCTTTTCTCCAAAGAGACGGCGGCGATGTGCAGCTGGTTGATATCAGCGAGAGCGGAGTCGTTAAAGTTCGCCTGAAAGGAGCCTGCAGCGGGTGACCCGGAGCCAAAATAACCCTCAAGCAGGGTATTGAGCGGGTGCTCAAGCAGGAAGTGCCGGAAGTTAAAGAAGTTGTATCTGTTTAGTTGAAAACCCCCTGGACAAGCAGGGGGTTTGTTTCATCTTGAGTTATGCCAATGTTTATTGGGTTTTCAGCTCGTAAAGGTCCGACCTCCGGTGTTTTAACAGGGGCAGTGCCACCCTTGTTTCTTTTAAAACTTGAAGATCAATATCACCGTACAGGATCATTTCCTTTTCGCCGGCCTGTGCGATTATTTTACCCCAGGGGTCTGCGATAAGTGAGTTCCCGTAGCTTACATAAGACGCTTCGGTGTCTCTGGCTGAAGAAGCGCCGACAATAAAGACCTGGTTGTCAACGGCGCGTGTTCTCAGCAGCAGCTCCCAATGGGCGGGCCCGGTGTTCATGTTGAAGGCGGCGGGGAGAATTACTATCTCAGCGCCCATCAGCGCCATTAACCGGATTAACTCGGGAAACCGAATGTCGTAGCATACAGCCACACCCAGCGTGCAGAGATCAGTATTAACCACGGTAATATTTTTACCGGCCCCGAGCGTCCTGGATTCGTGAAAGGAAAGGCCATCGGGAAGGTCCACGTCAAAAAGATGGACTTTTTGATGTTTTGCCAGCAGCTCGCCCCGGGGCCCGAAAACAAAGCTGGTGTTGTAAATGATATTTTTTTCGCGTTCGGGTATGGACCCGCCCACAAGATATATTTTCTCTTCTGACGCCGCCGCCGAAAGCATTTTCAGCGTGCTGCCATCCGGGTAACTTTCCGCATATTCCGGGAAAAGGCTGCTGTTGTAAGGACAGTTGAACATCTCCGGCAGAACCACAAGACTGCAGCCCCCGGCCGCCGCTTCTTTAATCATGGAACGGGCCCTGGAGTTGTTCGATTCCTTGTTTTTGACAACCGGCATCTGGCAGACGCCGATTTTAAATTTACTCTTCATAATATCTCCTGCCGTTTTACTTCTCTAAAAGATAGTATACATCTATTTTTGGCAGGTAAAATAAATTTTATTTTAGGGTTTGCAGCTTATAAGTATTTCTACTACCGTTGGGTCTGCCAGTGTTGAGGTGTCGCCCAGCTGTTCCAGATCTCCGGACGCTATTTTCCTTAAGATCCGCCTGAGGATCTTGCCGCTCCTGGTTTTTGGCAGGGAGTGAGTAAAATGTATGACGTCCGGCGAGGCGATCGGGCCAATCTCCTTGCGGACTATGGCCACGAGCTCTTTCCTCAGGTCTTCCGTAGCGGTGACTCCTTCCAGCAGCGTAACATAGGCATAAATGCCCTCGCCCTTGATATCGTGCGGGTAGCCTACCACTGCCGCCTCAGCCACCTTGGGGTGGGCAACCAGCGAGCTTTCCACTTCAGCTGTTCCCAGCCGGTGCCCCGATATGTTGATAACGTCGTCCACACGGCCCATCAGCCAAAAATAACCGTCTTCGTCCTTGCGGGCGCCGTCAGCAGTGAAATAGCAGCCCTGGTACTGGGTAAAATAATTATTTCTAAATTTATTTGGTTCGCCGTAGACACCGCGCATGATGCCGGGCCAGGGCCTCGTTATGACCAGGTACCCGCCCTCATTGACGCCGGCTTCACTGCCGTCGTGCCGGATGACCTTCGGAGCCACGCCGAAAAACGGCAACGTGGCTGAGCCGGGTTTCAGCGGGACGCAGCCGGGCAGCGGGGAGATCAAAACTCCTCCTGTTTCAGTCTGCCACCAGGTATCTACAATGGGACAATTCCCCTTGCCTATGACCTGGTAGAACCACATCCAGGCCTCGGGATTAATCGGCTCTCCCACCGAGCCCAGCAGGCGCAGGCTGCTGAGGTCTCTTGCAAGCGGCCAGCGGTCGCCGTCCCTCATCATCGAGCGTATTGCCGTGGGAGCGGTGTAAAAGATATTAACCTGGTATTTTTCTATTATTTCCCAAAATCTGTCCGGCGCCGGGTAATTTGGTGTGCCTTCAAACATCAGCGAAGTCGCGCCTGCCGAGAGGGGGCCGTAGACAATGTAGCTGTGTCCGGTAACCCAGCCGATATCGGCCGTGCACCAGAAAAGGTCCTCATCCCGGCAGTCGAAGATATACCTGAAGGTTGTGTTGGTATATACCAGGTAACCGCCGTTAGTGTGCAGCGCCCCTTTGGGTTTTCCTGTGCTGCCGCTGGTGTAAAGAATAAAAAGCGGGTCTTCCGCGTCCATATGTTCCGGTTCACAGATAGCCGGGGCGTTTTTCATGAGGTTGCCATACCACTGGTCGCGTCCTTCATTCATCTCGCAGTCCCGGTCAATCCTCCTGACCACGACGCAGTTCTTAACTTTCGGGCATTCAAGTAGCGCTTCATCAGCTGTTTCTTTAACGGGGAGCACTTTGCCGGCCCTGTATCCAAAATTACAGGTAACCAGTGTTTCCGCGCCGGCGTCCAGGATCCTGTCACGCAGCGCCTCGGAGCTGAATCCGCCAAAAACCACGCTGTGGATAGCCCCGATCCTGGCACAGGCCAGCAGGGTAATAACAAGCTCGGGAATCATCGGCAGGTATACGGTTACCCGGTCGCCTTTCTTAACTCCCAGGTCTTTTAAAACGTTTGCGAATTTACAGACTTCCCGGTACAGCTGGAGATAGGTGTATGTTTTGCTTTCTTCCAGGGGTTCCCCCTGCCAGATCAGGGCGGCCTTGTTCCGGCGCCAGCTCTTTAAATGGCGGTCCAGGCAGTTATATGAGGCATTTAATTTCCCGCCGTCAAAATACCTGATAAAAAAGTTGTCCCCGAAGTCATACTCTTCAACTTTATCCCATTTCTTAAACCAGTCGATTTGCTCTGCCATTTCGGCCCAGAATTCGTCCGGCTTTTCAATAGACCTCCGCCACATCTCGTTGCGTTCTTCCATGCTGCTGATAAGGGCTTTTCCCGCAAAATCAGGTGATGGATTGAAAACTCTGTTTTCCATAAGGGAAGATTCCACGCTTCCAGTTTTTTTACCCGGCATTACAAACTCCTCCAACCAAGTTAAATTAATACTGAATCTTATATGTATTTAATTAACTGAATAAATAATGTTCTTATAATATATTATATTTTTTAAATAATTAAGAATTTTGAGTTTAAAAGCCCAAAATGCAGGTTAAATGGTTTTTATTCATGGTTAGAATTAATGGATTAAACAGAGCGGAAGGTCGTTTTCCGGGGGTTAACCGATCTGCAGGTATTTTAAACCAGCGGGGTGGCGCCACAGAGTGTGGACAAATTATCCTGCAAAGTCCATTGTGTTGAAATCCAGCAGCTCAAATTGAGACGTGAAATTGAAAAATGGCGCCAGTTGGTCTGGCGCCATTCAGGCTAGATCATGGGGCTTTGCGGCGGCCTGTACATGGTCTGTGATTGGGGCATGCCCATCTGCTGGGGCATACCCACGCCGGTCTGGTAACTATACTGTGGTATATTCCCCTGGTAAGCATGCTGCTGGGGAATATTCCCATGCAATGCCTGCTGCTGCGCCACTGTGCTCCTGGCAGCCGTGTTCTGCACTTTTTGCAGCTCCTGGTTCCATTGGTTCAGATGCTGGGTAAGGTCATTCATATTTGCCGTTTTCGGCTGGTACCATCCACGGCTGTTCATTTCAATAAAAATTTCGTGTTGGATCTGGTGTTCGTCTCTTAATATACCGGTAAATGCATCCATAAGCTGGCTGTTGGCCGCCTCCAGCGCAGCATGGTTATAACCGTTGGCAATGTATTTCTGGGTGATCAGGTTGTCGGTTAAACGGTCTTTGTCATCAAACAATATTTTCACCTCCTAAAACTGCCTCTGCTGGGCAAAATTTTGCGCGTTCCTCATCAAGATGTCATAATGTCCCCGGTGCCTCTCAGCGATTCTCGTGTACATTTGCTGGAGTTTCGGGTCGGTCGATTCACGGGCATAGGTTATATTTTTGGTAATTGCCAGAGCCTCAGCCCGGAGCTGCTCCCCAAGTTGAAAAAGTTCCATTTCGGTTAACTGCGTCAACAAATCCACCTCCTTTT
>CAZPXL010000191.1:0-4520 GCA_964591005.1 uncultured Eubacteriales bacterium | reverse complement strand
CTTACGGAGAACGCGGCGACGTTATTTTAAAAGCGGCGGAGGAAGCGGGGTACACTACGATTTTCTGGAGTATCGACACCATTGACTGGCAGCGGCCCGAACCGTCAGTTATTACAGACCGCGTGCTGGCAAGAGCGCATAACGGCGCAATTGTGCTGATGCACCCGACCGCCCCCACGGTCCACTCACTGCCTGTAATCATCAAAGAGCTGAAAAAACAGGGTTACCAGCTGGTCAAAGTCTCATCCCTGTTAGAAAACCTGGAAGGTGTCAGAGTTGAAGAAAGCTGAAAGGGTGAGACAAGGGGACGTTCTTTTTGTCTCATTTTATTACCGATTTTGCCAAGGCTATTGAATTGAAGCCTGATTTTGGTGACGCATATCATTCCCGCGGTATAGCTTTCGTAAGGATAAATAATCCTGTCAGGGCACAAGAGGATTTCAAAAAGGCAGCCAGCCTGGGTGTTAAATAATTGAAATAAATGAAAGGCTTTAATAGTAAATTAATAAAAAGCCTCCTGAAGACAAGTGTTTTCAGGAGGTTAAATTTTATGGTGAAGGAATAGATTCCTGTTCGGCTTAATTATCATCAGAATAACTTGTTTTCCCGGGGGGGTAATTATTTATTTCGGCGGCTTTACAGTAGCTGTCCCGGTTAGAACCACATTGCCGTCCTGGTTGGTGCAGGTCGTTTTGATTACGGCAATATTTTTATCCTTGTTTAGTTCAATAACTTCGCCTTCAGCCTTAATGGTGTCTCCGATCCTTACCGGAGCCGTGAATTTCAGCTCCTGGGCCATGTACACCGTGCCTGGCCCGGGCAATTTCATGCCAACAACAGCCGATATCAAGCCGGCCGTCAGCATGCCGTGGGCGATCCGGCCCTTAAAGAAAGTATTTTTAGCATATTCTTCATTAATGTGGGCCGGGTTCAAGTCGCCGGTAATACCGGCATAAAGATAAATATCTGTTTCGCTTATTGTCTTTTGGACAAATTCCTTGTGTCCAATTTCCAATTCACTGATTTTTTTGCCTGTCATCATTTCAACCCCCTTTTTCGTTCTCAGAACTTTTCCCCAAATGTTCTTTATAATACCAGGAAACACCTGCTTCAGTTTATTAATATTGGTAAATATATTATTTATTACCTCGGGTATTTGAATTTAAGTAGTTCTTTAAAAATGCGGGCTTTCATAGACTTGACTTATTGTTTAAATATTTGGCTCTGGAAATGGGAATCCTTGTAGTTGAAAAAGAGGTGTTTGGATATTAATTATAAGACGGGGAAATTAATTATATTTGCCGTGTTTGTCTCCCTGTTGTTTAATTGTGTTTCAGCCGCCGGGACCGCTGGATCAGACAAACCTGATGTCCCTTTTGTAACTGCTGAGGCGGCAGTGCTGCTGGAAGCCGGCAGCGGCCAGGTGCTTTTTGAGAAGAATGCAAGGCAGCAGAGGCCGCCGGCCAGCACTACAAAGATAATGACGGCGCTGCTGGCTCTTGAAGGCGGTGATCCCAAACAGCTAGTAACCGTTAGCCCCGGAGCCGCTTCAGTGGGGGAGGCCAGCCTTGACTTAAGGGCTGGTGAAAAGCTGACCCTTGAAGACCTTATTTATGGAGCGCTGCTTGAGTCGGGCAATGACGCCTGCGTTGCCATAGCTGAGCATATCGCCGGCACCGAGAGCAATTTCGTTATACTGATGAATCAAAAAGCAAAGATGGTAGGAGCTGAAGATACCAGTTTTAAAAACACGAACGGCCTGCCGGCGGCGGGACATTACACGACCGCTTTGGATTTGGCTGTAATTACCCGTTATGCTTTGAACAACCCTGTTTTTAAAAATATAGTAAGCACCAGGGAGAAAATTATAGGCGGCCCGGGAGAACGTTGCTTAAGCAACACCAACCGCATGCTGTGGAGTTACAGCTGGGCGGACGGAGTAAAAACCGGCACCACCGTTGAGGCCGGTCAGTGCCTGGTAGCATCGGGTACAATTAACGGGAGGCAGATCATCAGTGTCGTGCTGAACAGCGAAAACCGCTGGAGTGATTCAATTACACTTTTAAATTACGGCTTCGATAATTTTGAATACCGCAGGGTTTTTGAGAAAGGTGAGGCAGCAGCTGAAATAGCTGTTAAGGAAGGCGCCGGACGCCGTGTTCAGGCAGTTGCGTCCGCGGATTATTATGTGGCTGTTCCCAAAGACAGGCTTGACTTGATCGAAAAAAAATATTTTGTAGAGCAGGAACTATACGCCCCGGTAGTAAAAGGTGGTTATATCGGCAGCGTTAGTATCATGGTTGACGGTATGCAGGCGGGGAGTGTCAGTCTTGTTTCTGACCGGGATGTGAAGAGGAAGAGCGCAATCAGGATATTATTAGAGAAATATTTAAATTGGCCTGAAAAGGATATGACTTATGCTATAACGAATACTTTGATGACGGAATAGTAGGAGGTTTTTCATTTAATGTTTAATTTAGTTACCATGGATAACAATACGATGATCCTCACAGAGAAAATGCCCCATGTCCGATCGGTATCTATAGGCTTTTTTGTGGATATAGGCTCCCGGTATGAGGCGCCTGATATAAACGGTTCCTCCCATTTTATCGAGCACTTGATGTTCAAGGGAACCGGCCGGCGGACCGCCAAAGACATAGCCGAGGAACTGGATGCCGTCGGCGGCCAGTTAAACGCTTTTACCACCAAAGAATATACCTGTTATTACGCCCGTGTGATGGATGAGCATTTTGACCTGGCAGTTGACCTGCTGGGGGATATGCTTTTTGAATCAAAGTTAGACCATACTGACATCGACAGGGAAAGAAACGTTATTATCGAGGAAATCAAAATGTATGAGGACACTCCGGATGAGCTTGTGCATGATATTTTTGCCAGTTCAATCTGGCGGGGCCATTCACTGGGACAGCCTATTATCGGCACGGTGGCTGTAATTAAAGGTATTTCCAGGGACAGGTTGTATGATTATTATAAAACACATTACAACCCCGGCAGGATGATAGTAGCGGTGGCGGGAAACATCGAACATGACGCGGTGATCAACAAACTGCGCCCGGTCTTTGAGAGTAAAGAAGGGAAGGTACACCCCAGGCAGGTAAATACCCCGTCCACCCAGCAGCAGATAATTTGCCGCAGCAAAGATACTGAACAGGTACACCTGATTGTCGGCGCCCCCGGACTGAAGCTGGATCATGAAAAGATATACGTTATGCAGATAATAAATACGATCCTGGGCGGGGGCCTCAGCTCAAGGCTATTTCAGGAAATCAGGGAGCAGAGAGGCCTGGTCTATTCGGTTTATTCATATCACAGCTCATACCATGATACCGGGCTTTTTGGCGTTTACGCCGGTCTGAGCAAACAAAACGTGGATGAAGTCCTGTCACTGATATTTAAACAGGTGAAAGATATCCAGAGCAACGGCGTGAAGGAAGAAGAGCTGCACAGGGCCAAGGAGCAGCTTAAGGGCAACCTGTACCTGAGCCTTGAGAATGTGAACACTAGGATGAGCAGGCTTGGGAAGTCCCAGATGTACCTGGGGAAGGTGGTTACTCCGGAGGAAATCATAAACAAGGTGAACAAGGTGACAATAAGTGAAATCAGGGAACTGGCGAAAGAGGTATTGGACCCGAATGGCTTTTCCCTGGCCAGCATAGGTCCCTGGGATGACTGCGGCAGCCTGGAGAGGACCATTAGTAATTTGCTATAAAAATTCTTTTATTTAAGGTGATACAGCAGATGGAATTTTCGATCAGCGTTAAAGTGAAGAGACTTAAGCATAACGAAGGGGTTGCTCAGCCCCTGCCTAAATACGCTACTGACGGTTCGGCGGGACTTGATCTGCCCGCCTGTCTTGAGCTGCCGCAGGTTGTAGCGCCCGGCGCCAGGGTTAAAATACCGACCGGCATAGCCATTGAAATTCCGCACAGGCATATTGTCGGGCTTGTTTTCCCCAGGAGCGGCCTGGCAACCAAACACGGCGTCTCACTGGCAAATGCGGTCGGGGTTATAGACAGCGACTACAAGGGTGAAATTATCGTGGCCGTACATAACCAGGGAGAAAGTGAATATGTAATCAAGCCCGGCGAAAGAATCGCCCAGCTCGTTTTTATTCCGGTTTTCAAAGCTGACCTTGAAGAGACCCGCGAATTAAAAGAGACCGGCAGGGGAGCGGGCGGGTTCGGCTCGACCGGTAAGTAATTTATTAATCGATTAGCCGAGACAATATTTTATAAAGTAAAAACAAATGGGCCAAGCGGGTTCAACAAAATTAGACTATGTTTAAACCATCTTGTCTTAATCTCAGACAGGATTTTTTATTTATATACGATCATATTTCCAGCCTGTCCATAATAAATTATCTTGAGGTGAAAGATATGGCAGGGGTAATAGCTTTTAGCCTGGTCGTTTTACTGCTCTCTATTTTATCGCTGAGGGAGAGGGTGCGGCAGCGCTACCTGCGCGAAAAGGACTGGGGTTTTATAGGCGAGGCCAAGTCA
>CAZPXL010000190.1:2268-4528 GCA_964591005.1 uncultured Eubacteriales bacterium | reverse complement strand
CAAGTATCTGGCCTGCCAGGATCAACCCCTGACCGCCCGTTCCGCTTAGTAAAATTTCGCTTGTCTGCGGCAAAATAATCATTCCCCCTTAAAATTTACCCTGAGCCTTTTCTATCAACCGGTTGTAAACCTCGGTATATTCCGGTTCCTCAGTTTTATAAAGTTCGCCTATGATAAATTTCCCCCTCATTCCTTCAGGGGTTAATCCTTTTGCTTTTTCAGCAGTGACAGCATGTTCTTTCTGCCACATCAGCATATCGTACCCGCTGCCCATCTTGTTGCGGCGCCCGTAGGAAACGGGGCAGGCCGTGACTGCTTCGATCATGCTGAAGCCTTTGTGGCTGGCGCCGGCCGCGATTAGTTTAGTAAGCATGGCCGCGTGGTAGGTGGTGCTTCTGGCTATATACGTGGCGCCCGCCGCCCTGGCCAGTTCCGCCAGGTCGAAGTTTCTTTCAATAGTTTTGTAGGGCGCGGTAGTAGCCAGGGATTCAGGTGGTGTCAGGGGGGAATACTGGCCTCCGGTCATCCCGTAAATATTATTGTTGAAAATTATCGCTGTGAGGTCTATATTACGCCTGGCGGCGTGGATAAGGTGGTTTCCCCCGATGGCACTGGCGTCGCCGTCACCCATAATTACAAACACATTAATCTCCGGCCTGGCCAGTTTAATCCCGGTGGCAAAAGCCAGCGCCCTGCCGTGGGTGGTGTGCAGGGTATTAAAATCCATATACCCGGCCGCCCTGGAAGAGCAGCCTATCCCGGATACGATCACGGTATTGTTCTGGTCGCAGCCTATCTTATCAAAAGCCCGGACCATGGCGCCAAGGACTATCCCGTTGCCGCAGCCGGGGCACCAGATATGGGGCAGCCTTTCTGTGCGAAGGTATTTTTCTATGCTATTCTGCATGTTTTTTCACCTTGACCTGTGATTTTATAACGTTCAGGATCTCATCCGGCGTGATCATTTCCCCGTTAACCCTGTTGATGCCCACTACTTTTTTGTCACTTCGGGTCACACGCTCCACCTCGCCGATTATCTGGCCAAGGTTTAATTCGGGTACTATTATGGTGCCTGCCTGTGCGCATACCGCCGCTACTTCTTTGTCAGGGAAGGGCCAGATTGTGATCAGGCGAAAAAGACCGGCCTTAATTCCCTTTTCCCTGGCCTTTTTAACCGCGCTTTTTGCGGAGCGCGAGGTGGCGCCGTATGCGATAATAATGATTTCGGCGTCTTCTGTCATCAATGATTCGGTCATTGTTATTTCATCAAGGTGGTCCATGACCTTGTTGTTCAGCCTGTTAACCAGGCGCTCGGCTTTATCAGCATCAGTGGTGGGCCCGCCGCTTTCGTCGTGCGTTAGTCCGGTTACGTGGTAGCGGTATCCCTCGCAAAAATTGGCCATTGGCGGAACGCCGTCTTCATCTGGTTGATAAGGATTATATTTTTCAAGACCGGCAGGCGGCTTTTTACGGTTAACTATCTTTATATCGGACGGGTCGGGGAGGATGACTCTTTCCCGGCTGTGTCCGGTTACTTCCTCTGAAAGCAGGATTACAGGTGTCCTGAATCTTTCAGATAAATTGAAAGCCTGCACCGTCAAGGTAAATGATTCCTGCACAGAAGCAGGGGATAGGGCAATCACAGGATGGTCGCCGTGGGTTCCCCAGCGTGCCTGCATTACGTCTCCCTGGGCGGTGGCGGTAGGAATGCCGGTGCTGGGACCGCACCTCTGGGCGTTGACCACAACACAGGGGACTTCTGCAATAACCGCGAAGCCCAGGTTCTCCTGCTTCAAAGAAAAACCGGGGCCGCTGGTGGCGGTTATGGATTTTAAGCCGGCCAGGGAAGCGCCGATAACGGCGGCCATACTGGATATTTCATCTTCCATTTGGATAAACTTACCCCCAACGGCCGGAAGTTTCTTGGCCAGTATCTCGGCAATTTCCGTGGAAGGTGTGATGGGGTACCCGGCAAAAAAACGTGCTCCCGCAGCCAGGGCGCCTTCGGCGATAGCCTCGTTACCCTGCATTAAACGGGCAAATGGCTTAATTACAGTCATCGTTAATCCACCTTTATAAAAATGGCAAAGTCAGGACAATGGTTTTCGCAATTGCGGCAGCCGGTACAGAGAGACTCGTTCAATACCGAAACCTTGCCGCCGCTGGTCATGCCAAGTACTTTGGGACACAGGGCGGCGCATATGCCGCACCCTTTGCACAGGTTCAAATTAATAACTATTGTCTTAAAATGTAAATTAGA
>CAZPXL010000190.1:0-2168 GCA_964591005.1 uncultured Eubacteriales bacterium | reverse complement strand
TTTGCCTTATACATATTTTACTCTATTTGCACCTGATGTAAAGTAATATTTTTATTAAATTCCGGCAAATTTAAAATAAATTTGTAAAGGCTGGTGTCCGGTTTTGATCTGGGAATATGTTTACCGCACCACTTTTGTGTACTTACTGGTTTTGCTGGTAATAAGGATGATGGGAAAACGGGAGATAGGCCAGCTTTCCCCTTTTGATTTTGTGGTTGCCATTATTATCGCGGAACTGGCGGCGATACCGATGGAGGCCACCGACATACCGCTCTGGCACAGCATCCTGCCTCTATGTATCTTGGGCGCCCTGGAAGTAATCATGTCCTATGCCACCCTGTTCAACCGGAAGCTGCGCGGAATTATCTGCGGGCACCCGCAGATTATAATTAAAAACGGCGTCCTCTTGAAGGATGAAATGAGAAAAGCCCGTTATAACCTGGATGACCTGATAGCCCAGATGCGCGACAAGGGGATAGTCGACCTGGACGATGTGGAGTTTGCCGTGCTTGAGACGTCAGGGAAGTTAAGCGTCATTTTAAAGTCACAGCACCGGCCTGTCACCCCCGCTGATCTGGGGATCCCAACCGCATATGAAGGGCTGCCGACAGTCCTGGTTATGGATGGTGATATAATGAAGGGAAACCTGGAAGAAATAAATTTGGATGAGACATGGCTGCAGAAGGTGTTGAGCGAACGCGGCTTAAACCATAAAAAAGTCCTCCTCGCCACCCTCGGCACTGACGGCAGACTTTTTATCAACAGAAAGTAAAGCGTCTGCATGGAAGCAGTGAAAATAATGAAAAATTTATTTGGATTTATACTGGCAAAAAAGGAGGAAAAAGTCGATAATGTTAGAATTATCCTTACAGTGGTTTTAAGTTCCTGGTGGTGTTAAGGTTGATCCAGCTTGAAAGAAAACAACAATTAATTCTGTTTGTCCTGGTGGGGTTCATTCTATTTGGCGGGGGATACAGGTATGCTCAGATTAAGGAAGTGTCCGCTGTTAAACCGGCGCTGGAAGCGCCGGAACCAAGCAAAGTTAAGAATTTAAGCGTGCATGTGACAGGAGCCGTGACCAACCCGGGCGTTTACCAGCTGCCGGCCGATAACAGGATTATCGATGCTGTTAACAAGGCTGTTCCCCTGGGGGAAGCTGATCTGGATTCTTTGAAACTGGCGGCTAAATTAATAGACGGGCAGGATATCGATGTCCCCTTTAAAATTGATCATAACGGTACGGCGGCAGCCGGAGTCCAAACGGGGGCGGCGTCACCTGGTACGGGCGGAAGCGGCGGCAGTTTGTTGTCATCCTCAGCGGGCGTTGGATCCGCCCCTTCCGGTCTGGTCAATATCAACACGGCCGACCAGGCCCAGCTGGATACCCTGCCCGGGATTGGCAGCTCACTGGCCCAGCGGATTATTCAGTACCGGGAAGCAAACGGTCCATTTAAGGCGATAGAAGACTTGAAGGATGTTTCCGGAATAGGTGACAAAAACTTTGAAAACCTGAAGGACAGGATCACGGTGTACTAATGCTTGATGTATTTATAGTTTGGCAGAAAACGTTATTCACGAACTTAATAACTGGTTCAGGAGGGTGCAGTTATGGCTGATATAAAATTTGAAATTAAAGAAGGCCTGGGGGTTCTTTCAGAGGGCTCCAGGGGCTGGCAAAAGGAAATTAACCTGGTGTGCTGGAACGGGCGCAAGCCCAAGGTTGACATCCGTGACTGGGCGCCGGAACATGAAAAAATGGGGAAAGGCGTCACTTTAAATTACGAGGAAATGAAGAAGCTGAAAGAGCTTTTAAACAGTATTGATATCGATTTGCTGGGGATAGAGTAATATCTGCCTAAATCCTATTAAAATTATATTATATGGGAAGGTCGCCGTGAAACTGAGCAGGAAAAAGGCATGATTCACCGAATGATATCAAAAAAAGACGAAAGGGGTTGTCAAATCAATGACAAAGAAAGTTTTGCCGCCTTTTGTCGTTTGCGATTTTGCGCGCCAGGTATGGTTTACCTGTCAAGCAAGAGAAGAATGGGTATACCACGGTGATTTGACAATTTCCGCAACCCCAAAGAAAATAGCTTGCAGGTGCCGGGAATCTGAAAGTGGAGAAGTAGATTTATACGAATTTGATCAAATGTATGGTGTCGGAC
>CAZPXL010000189.1:0-4542 GCA_964591005.1 uncultured Eubacteriales bacterium | reverse complement strand
ATGAACCAGGCGGAAGTTGACAGCCTTGCCAAAAGCCGCGGCCAGCAATTTGATGAAGAAATACCTAAAAGGTTAAATGAGCTGACCCTGAAACAAATTTATCTCTACCTTTTAAAAGAGGGAAGGGCGTTATCAGCCGAAGAGGTCGCTGAAGGGATTGGTTTGGCGCGCGTTACAGCCAGGAGATATCTTGATTATCTTGAGAAATCGGGGAAGGTCATGCTGGGCATGCAGTATGGTTCGATAGGCAGGCCTGTCAACCGTTACAAGGTGAGAGAATAAAGAGGTAGAAAAAATGAAAACCAGGATTGCTTTTAGCCTGCTTGTATGTTTTATGCTCTCCCTGGTTTCTGGATGCGGGGAAAGAGTAGTAGATAAAGAACAGGTCAGCCCGGATGAGAAAATTGTAATAAAGTTTTCACACGTTGTAGCTGAAAACACACCAAAGGGACTGGCCGCCGAGCGGTTTGCGGTACTGGCCAAGGAGCGCACGATGGGCAGAGTGGAAGTGCAGGTTTTTCCTAATTCAACCCTCTACAAGGATGGCGAAGAGATACAAGCGCTGCAATCCGGCGCGGTCCAGATGATTGCCCCGGCCACTTCCAAACTTTCAGGGGTATTCCCCCAGTGGCAGATTTTTGACCTGCCTTACGCCTTTACCGACGAAGGCAAAGTCCATGAAGCCATGAACGGTTATATCGGCAGCAAATTATACGAAGGTCTCAGTCTGAACAACCTCCATGCCCTGGCTTTCTGGGACAGCGGGTTTAAGTTGATGACCAACAACCAGAAGTCGGTGATTCATCCGGATGACTTTACAGGGCTGTCTTTCAGGGTGATGATCAACAGCCAGGTTTTGAAAAAACAGTTTGAAAAATTAGGGGCAAAACCGGTGGAAGGTTCTTTTGACGACTTGTACCGGGCACTTGAATCCCGTACATTTGACGGAGAAGAAAACACAGTATCCAATATATGCTCAAAGAACTTGTTCAAGGTGCAGCCGTATATGACTGTTTCAAATCACGGATATATGGGCTACGTTGTTCTAACTGACGAGAAATATTGGAAAAGCTTGCCTGAAGATATAAGGGATGTTCTGGAGAGCACCCTGTCCGAGGTTACTGAATGGGAGCGCCAGCAAGCGCTGAAAATGAACAGGGAGGGCATGGAAACGATTTCGTCGTCAGGCGTGGTGCAGCTGCATTACCTGAGTAATGATGAAAAGGAAGAGTGGATTAGTGTCCTGAGGCCTATCTACCAGGAATTTGACGATATAATTGGTGAAGACCTGATCGACTCCGTGGAAGAATTAAATAATACCAGGTAAAACGCATGGACAGGATTTACAGGATTAAACATAAAAACATATTGCAGATTAACAGGATTATCAAGATTTACAGGATTTAATTAAACATTTTATATTAAATATATTGTAAAATCTTGTTAATCATTAAAATCTTGTTAATCTTGTGATATTGTTTAATCATAAAAAGAGGCTGCCCGGCGTAACAGGGGCAGCCTCTTTTCCCACAGACTTTCTGTAATAGTTAAAGCTAGTCGTCCAGTTCAACGTCCTTTGTCTCAGGGCTGAAGATCAGGCTGACAAAGGTTTATTTAATATAATATATTGTATACATTGTGCATGTGGTCGTGGGCAAAATAAAAGCCGCTGGAGCACTCCAGCGGCAGAACTATCGTTTTAATGGATAATATTAGTGAATCTTTCTAACCAGTCCAATCACTTTTCCCAGTATTTGCAGTTCTGTGGCATAGATCGGTTCCATCAGTGAGTTTTCCGGCTGGAGCCTTACTCTGCCGCTCTCCCTGAAAAACCTCTTGACCGTTGCTTCCTCTTCAAGCAGGGCCACTACAACATCGCCGTTATTCACATCATTCTGGCGTCTGACAACAACCATATCTTCATCCAGTATGCCTGCTTCAATCATACTGTCGCCCCGCACAGTCAGCATGAAAAATTCGCCCATACCGGTAAAGTGAGTGGGGAGAGGAAACAGTTCTTCCCTGTTTTCAACCGCCAGGATAGGCATGCCAGCGGCAACCCTGCCCAGCAGGGGTACATTTACGAACTCGACTTTGTCGCCTTCCAAATCATCAAGTACTTCCATAGCCCTGGGTTTTGTGGGGTCTCGACGCAGGTAGCCTTTGGTTTCAAGTTTTTTTAAGTACCCGTGCACTGTAGAGCTGGAACTTAAACCAACTGCCTGGCCAATCTCCCGCACCGAGGGAGGATAGCCTTTCTGCTTGATATTTTTCTTTATAACCGCCAGGATGGCCGCCTGCTTGGGAGTGAGATCAAAGTCCATATTGCACCAGCCTTTACAACTAAAGTTATATGAGTGATTATAACACGAAAAGAACTAAATAAAAACACTTGTTCGTAATTATTTCATTTATTATTATTAATTATTAATTTTTAATATTTAGAAGGATGAGAATTTAAAACGTCGAAGTAAAAAATAAAACTATTATTGGGGTAGGACAACGGTGAAGATAATAAGAGTAGCCATAGCCGGCGCCGGAGAAGAAGGTTACGCGGCGTACAGGATGTTAAAAGAAATAAAAGAGGTGTCCATAGCCGGCATTGCCGACAGGGACCCTATGGCGCCCGGCATGACGGCTGCGGGAAATGAAGGAATATTTACCGCTGAGGACATAGAAGAACTGCTTATGCTCCCCGGGTTGGATGTAATTATAGAGGCAACGGGTTCGCCGGAGGTCTTTGATTATATTCAGCGTAATAAAAAGGGCAAAACAGCAGTTATGGAAGCCAGTGCGGCGAATTTAATAATCTCCATATTAAGTGAAAAAAAAGAAGAACTGCTTGAAATAAAGAGCGTTGAGAGCCAGCTGGCAGCTATCCTTGATTCCGTGCAGGAAGCTATTGAAGTTGCAGATATAAACGGAAACATAAAGTTTGTCAACCCCGCTTTCTCAAGGGTAACAGGTATAGCTGAATACGAGAGGATAGGGCAAAATATATTTGAAGCATCCCCTGACGGAGCACTGGCAACAGTTTTAAAAACCGGAAAACTGGTTTTTGGGCACAGGACAAAAGTAGGAGGCAGCAACGCCGAGGTAGTGTCAAACGCCGCGCCGATTATTGTCGATGGGGTAATGGACGGCGCGGTCGTTGTGTTTCAGCATTTTACAGATGTTATGAACCTGATGGAAGAGCTGAAGAAAAGCACCAGCATCATAGAAAACCTTACTGATAAACTTGGTCAGGTAACTACCAGCAAATATACATTTGATAATATTTTAGGCGGCAGTGTGGAAATAAGCAGCTGCGTCGACCTTGCTGAAAGATCCGCCCGCAGCAACTCGACTGTCCTGATCCAGGGTGAAAGCGGTACGGGGAAAGAATTATTCGCCCATGCCATTCACTCATCATCGATGCGGCGGGAGAACCCGTTTATAAAAGTCAACTGCGCCGCCATTCCGGAAACGCTGCTGGAAAGCGAGTTCTTCGGCTATGAAAAGGGAGCTTTCACCGGCGCTGTAAAACCGAAGTTGGGTAAATTTGAGCTGGCCCACGGCGGTACGATATTTCTGGATGAAATAGGTGATATGAACCTGATTTTGCAGGCTAAACTGCTTCGGGTTTTACAGGAGATGGAGTTCGAGCGCGTGGGCGGCACCCAGACGACAAAGGTTGATGTAAGGGTTATAGCCGCCACCAACCGCAACCTGCGTGAATTAATCCGCCTGGGTAAGTTCAGGGAAGACCTTTTTTACCGGTTGAATGTCGTAGAAATAACTGTCCCGCCGCTAAGAGTGCGCAAGGAAGATCTACCCATCCTTTTAGATAACCTTATTGTAAAACTGAACCGAAAGCTTGGCAAAAAGGTTAAATGGGTTCACAGTGACGCTATGGAAGTGCTGTTGAACTACGACTGGCCGGGAAATATCCGCGAGCTTGAAAACATGATTGAAAGAGTAATGGTGACCATGGACGAGGAAGTAATAACTAAAAAAATCCTGGTCATGCATACCAGCCAGTTTAAAATAATTCAAGAAAAAGATATGGACCTGGTCCCCATAGACCAAATGGAAGAAATGATGATTAAAAAAGCGCTGGCTAAGTACGGGAACACGGTGGAAGGTAAAAAACGCGCTGCGCAAGCTCTAAGCATATCTCTCGCAACCCTATATAACAAACTCAAGAAATATCCCCCGGAAAATATTTAAAAATTAGAATGTTTATAAATATTAGAATTACCAGCAATGGTATGGCTTTAGACAAGTTATGTTCTAATTATTAGAATATTGGGGTTGCTCATTTCCAATTTAAGGATGCCATATAGAAAATAGATTAATTGTGAATAAATCCGCAGAATTACTGTAATTACTGATAATTTTAGACCTCAAATAAAAAATGCAGGATCTTGTGAGCGGGTACTATGCCGATGGTACAGATCTTGCTTGTTAATATTTAGATGGGACCAACACTTAGCAAAGGGGGGAATAAAAATTAAAACCATTAACACAAGTGTCATTACGGAAAACGTAGCAAGGATGTGC
>CAZPXL010000188.1:0-4557 GCA_964591005.1 uncultured Eubacteriales bacterium | reverse complement strand
CTTTTTCAAGACGGGAGATCCACAGCCGCGCAGATGACCTCCAACAGCACCGGCCTTTCTGACTCGACAGCCTGCCTGATCCTGTCCTCGATCTCCGCCGGGTCTTCTATCCGAAATCCTTCCGCGCCGCATGACTTCGCCAACTGGACGAAGTCAGGCGTGGTTATCTCATGTCCAAAGGGCTTCAGCCCTTCCGCAGCCATCTTGTTTTTTTCAATGCTGTACACCTGGTTTTTAACTACTATTATAGTTATGGCCAGGTTATAGCGGACACAGGTAAGCAGCTCGCTCATGGAAGCAATCATGCCGCCGTCACCGGCTATGGCGAAAACTTTCCTTTCCCTGCCGGCGAGCTTGGCGCCGATGGCTGCCGGAAGGCCGCAGCCGATGCTTCGCCACATACTTGACAGGAGGACCTCCTGGTTCTCCATCATAAAGCCCAGGTCGAACCAGTGTGAGAACTCGCCGATATCCAGGGCGATGACCGACTTTGGCGGCACAACCGCGTTCAGGGAAGACATCAGCCTTAACGGCAGGACCGGCCTGCTGTTGTCCTCCCTGGCCCGGGCTATAACCTGCTTGACGCGCAGGGCCTCTCCCTTGACCCTGTCCACCCATTCCTGGTTTACGGCATAGCCCTCAAGATCATGCATAATTACTTCTATAAGGAGGCCCAGGTCCCCGCTGGCGGCGGCGTGCGCGTTCACATTAATGTTTTCGGGGCGCCCGGCCAGGTGTATTAATTTTGCTCCGTCAGGAAGAAACTTCTGTTCATAGGAAGCGTTTCCGACCAGGATGACGCAGTCCGCTTCCTTAATAATAGGAGGCAGGTAAGCCTCCCCTATCCCGCCTAAATTTCGTTTAAAAGAGCCCCTGATTATACTTTTTGCTTCCTGGGCCACGACCAGGCCCGATCCCACTTTATGGGCCAGGGCCAAAACCTGGTAGACCGCTTCTTCCGCCGCCCGGCCGGCCACGATCAGGGGTTTGCGCGAATTTTTGAGGACCTCCACTATCTTTTCGTTGCTGCCGGAAAATATCAGGGGCTTTTTTATTTCAACAACATCCGCAGGCAGCGTGTCGGCAGACACCGGCATGGCAAACACGTCCTTGGGGACCGTGATATGCGCCGCGGAGAAATCCAAATAAGCCTTCCTCGCGGCGGCAGCCAGTATTTCCGCCGTTGCGGCAGGGTTTATCAGTATGGATGTAAAGTTAGAAAAATTTTTGTACAGTAGCTGCTGCTCAAAATATTGTTTTGTTTTAGTGCCTATTTTCTTTGTCTCTACCTGGCCTGTTATAGCTAAAACAGGGCTTCCGTCAAGGTACGCGTCGGCCAGCCCGTTAAGCAGGCAGACCGCGCCGGGTCCGGCGGAGGCGGTACAGACGGCAAGCCTGCCGGTCAGCCTGGCCTCATATGTGGCCATAAACGCGGCTGCGGCCTCATCCGTGGCTGCTATAAATTCTATTTTACTCTGGCGGGTCATAGCATCCATTAATGGGAATATGGCGTCTCCAAGAACACCGTATATCCTCTGCACACCCCATTCGGCCAGTTGGGCCAGGATAAAATCCGCTGCACTGCCGCTTACATGCAACTTGTACACCCTTTCTTAATAAAAATAAATTTGCTGCTACCTATTCTTTTCATCAACTATCAAAACTATCCTGGATACGGCGCAGGCAGAAATTATTTGGGAAATCAACCGGCGATATGTTATAATTCTTTTAACTTTGGGGAGGGATTTTATACAGTGGCTCAAAAAAGAAAACCAAAAAGAAAGCTGAATATTTTTCGTTTGGCCATCCTTCTCTTGGTCCTGGTTGTTGTGATTGGAGGCGGTATTTCTATCGGCCTTGTTTTTGCCAGTGTTAAAGACATGCCTGCGCTCAGCCCTGAAATGCTGGAATCAGGCGCATCAACCATGATATACGATAAAGATGGCAAACTGATTACCCAGATCGGAATCAGAAACAGTGTTCCCGTTGATATTAAGGAAGTTCCTGAACAAGTCAAAAACGCCTTCCTCTCTATTGAGGATCCCGGTTTTTACAAACACCACGGAATAAGCATACGCGGGATCGCCAGGGCCGCCGTGAACGACATTATTTCCGGTTCGAGAGGGGAAGGCGGCAGCACTATTACCCAGCAGTTGGTAAGGATTTCCATGCTAAGTCCGGAAAAAACCCTGAAGAGAAAAATCCAGGAAGCCGTTTTGGCAATTCAGGTAGAAAGACGATATACCAAAGATGAAATCCTGGAAATGTATTTAAACAATGTCTACCTCGGTGAGGGAGCTTACGGCATCCAGGCCGCGTCACAGACCTATTTCGCAAAAAAAATCGACAAGCTTGAACTGGCAGAAGCAGCCCTGCTCGGCGGACTTCCACAGGCGCCCAGCGCATACTCTCCGTTCAACGATCCCCAGGCGGCAATATCCAGGCGCAACGACGTACTGGACAGCATGGTAAAGAACAAATGCATCACCGCCGATGAGGCTGAAAAGGCCAAAGGCGAAGAATTAAAACTGGAAACTAAAGAAGTAGCCTCGCGCCAGTATCCTTATCCATATTTTCTTGACTACATTACTGACGAGCTAATTGAAAAATACGGTGAGGACGAGTTTTATAAGGGCGGGCTGAAGGTTTATACAACCATGGACCCGGATATACAGTTAATAGCCGAAACAGCCATGGCCAGAACCGCCAATTTCCCTTCTTCCAATCCTGATGAAAACGGCATGCTGCAGCCCGAGGGAGCCGCTGTCGTACTTGACCCCAGCACCGGTTACATTAGAGCCATGGTGGGCGGACGCGAGCATACCCAGAGGAGACAGTGGAACAGGTCCACCCATACTGCCCGGCAGCCCGGTTCCGCATTCAAACCCATTGCGGCTTACGGGCCGGCCATCGAATACAAAGGGCTGGGACCCGCCTCTGTAGTGGACGACATACCGGTAAGCTACGGATCTTATGCGCCTCGCAACTTTGACGGCAGGTACCGCGGCCTTATTACTTTGCGAACGGCTTTAACCAATTCTGTAAACGTTGCCGCGGTCAAAATAATGGTCGATTATGTCGGCATCGACAACGCTATTAAATTTGCGTCCAATCTTGGAATTAAATTAGATTCGTCCGCCCACGGGGCCAGCATGGCGCTGGGGGGCCTGGACAAAGGGGTTACGCCGCTCCAGATGGCAAGCGCTTACGGCGCTTTTGCCAACATGGGGACGTACATCGAACCCACAGCAATCCTGAAGGTTGAAAAGACTGACGGTGTTGTTCTTGAGCAAACGATACCCAATCAAAGGCAGGTAATGAAGCCCACAACGGCATATCTTATAACAGATATGCTGAAATCAGCCGTGGAAAGAGGGACAGGAACCGGAGCCCAGATCGGCAGGCCTGCGGCCGGGAAAACCGGGACCACCGATGAAGGAAAGGACCTCTGGTTCGTCGGGTATACACCTGAACTCGTTACGGCAGTATGGATCGGTTACGATCAGCCCACGGCCATGCCCCAGGCCTACGGGGGCACATACCCCACCCGGATCTGGCAGGAAATTATGAGCAAAGCGCTCAGTGATGTGCCTGTCAAAAATTTCAGCAGGCCCTCCGGGATTGTGACTTCAACCGTCGACGGCAAGTCCGGCCTGCTGCCGGGCCCGAATACCCCCGGCGACAGCCTGGTAACCGATATGTTTGCCGAGGGGACAGTTCCCACTGTTACTGACACCGTGCACGGCTACGTTGAAGTTTGCGCCGCGAGCGGCCTGCTGCCAACGTCGTTCTGTCCGGACCGGGTGATAAAACCATTGATAAAACTGCCGTACAGCGTTCCTTCAATAGTTGAAGACTACAGTCTTCGCGCGCCAACGGAATCGTGCAATATACACGGTCCCGGCAAGACGCCGGCCAATACGCCCGGGAAAACAGGCGATAATACGGGCGATAATACGGGCGGATCACAGAATACAAACGACAAGCCAAGCATTATTCCAAAACCAGGGCAGTAGAAAATTATAATAAGAGGTGGCTGTAACCTTTATCAAAGTTCAGCCGCCTCTTTCGTTTCATATCATTGTCAAAATAAAAATAGCTTTTTAACCTTTTTTAATGATAACGCTCATACTAATTTTATTTTTGTTTAAAATAATAGTTGTAAATCAAAAAAACATCAGGAGGTGTAAAGTCTTGTATCACCATGGTTGGTCTGATTACCAGCGCGGCGTCCATGTCAAGTCACTGACTCCGGACGGCAGCGATATTTCTGTCAACTACAAAGGTTTATTGAATAATTCCGGGGCCACCCAGGTTTTTCTCCACTCCGGTTTCGGAAATCCTATGCAGTGGAATATTGTTGAGGACTACCGCATGCAGCGAACACCCGAGGGTTGGAAGAAAACACTTAACATGGAGGATGGGCAACTTACCTTCTGCTTCCGCGATTCAGCCGGCAACTGGGATAACAATAACGGGAATAACTGGACCTACAAGATCACGAACAAATTCGCCCTTCGGGCGACTAAAGTAAACCGGGGATAGAATACTATGGCC
>CAZPXL010000187.1:0-4560 GCA_964591005.1 uncultured Eubacteriales bacterium | reverse complement strand
ATTCATTTCAGCTCTTTTTTTTTCAATCCCGGTAATTTTTATATTTTCAGAATCGAGATACTGACCGGATTCGGAGAAGGTCAGCAGAACGCGGTCGACTCTTTTGGCCAAATTGCGGTTGGCTAATCCGGGATAAGCATTTTGTTCGTGGATGATGGTTTTTATCCCCATAAAGGTACCGGCCAGTACGATTGGGAATGATACGTATCCACCGGTGCCTACGATAATATCCGGTTCAAAATCTTTTATGATGTTGCGAGCTTGAAAAAAACTATTGGGGAATTTAACAATAGACTTGCTGGCTTTGAGCATTGATGTGCGATCGATCCCACTGACATCAAGTGAGGCATAGGCCAATCCTGCTTCCGGAACGATCCTGCTTTCCATTCCTGCAGGTGTACCAACGTAAAGTAGTTGTACTCCGGGCAGTCGTTCTTTTAATTCACTGGCAATGGCCAGGGCCGGATAAATATGTCCTCCTGTCCCGCCACCCGCTACTACAAAACGCAATAAATCCCAACTCCTCCGCTCGATAACCCGATCCAGACTTTGTTTTCAAATTTTACATCTTAAATAAACGACTATTCCACGGACCGGCGCAATTACCTTCTTACCGGGTAGTGGTAAATCTTGAGATATTTAGTAGTATTCCCACCGCGGCCATGGTAAACAAAAGGGATGTGCCGCCAAAGCTGATAAACGGCAAGGGGATCCCTGTAACCGGCAGCGAACCGGTTACAACACCGATGTTCATGAAAGCCTGTACCCCGACCCAGGCGGTAATACCCGTGGCCAGCAGGCTGGCAAAGGGGTCCTGGGAGGTAATAGCAATTTTCAGGCCCCGCCAGATAAACAGGATAAAGAGCATAATTACCAGGGTAGCCCCGATAAAGCCAAGTTCTTCACCGATTATGGCAAAAATGAAATCAGTGTGGTTTTCCGGCAGGTACAGGAATTTTTGTTTGCTCTGGCCAAGGCCCAGCCCGAACAGGCCGCCGGAACCAATGGCATACAGGCCCTGGATGATATGAAAGCCCGCGCCCTGCGGGTCTGCCCATGGATCCCGGAAAGCCATAAACCTCGACAGTCGATAGGGCTCTAAAGCGATGGCGGAAATAACCGCCCCGACACCCGCCAGAACGATACCTCCCAGGTGTGATAAGCGGGCGCCGGCGGCGAAGATCATTACAATTACGATCCCGGCCAGAGACATTGCCGTGCCCAGGTCCGGCTGCTTCAGGATCAGGCCGGCGGCCAGTCCCATAACAACCAGATACGGGAGAACGCCCCGGACAAAATCCTTAACCCTTTCTCGCCCCCTGGACAGCCCGTACGCGGTGAATATTATTATACATAGTTTAACTAGTTCGGCAGGCGCAAGAGGACCTATCCACCGCCTGGCGCCGTTAACCTCCCGCCCTATGCCCGGAATTAAAACCAGCACGAGTAAAACAAAGGCTATAACCAGAGAAGGCAAAACATACTGCTGAAGCCGCTTGTAGTCATAATTAAGCATGAAAAACATGGCTGTCAGGCCCATTAGCGACCACAACAGCTGTCTTTTAAAATAGTAGAAGCTGTCGTTGTAGTAGACCAGGGTTTTATACTCGCTGGCGCTAAGGACCATGATCACGCCTATGCTAACAAGGCACATTACAGTTATGAAGAGGACAAAGTCAGGAGATTTTCTTTTTAAAGACATCTCTATTCCCTCCAGAAATAAACATCCCGGTTTTTCGGCCCGCACCATAATGTGGTTTATTTATAAGATGATTTTTTGAGGCTTAAAACAATTTCCTTGAACAGGTCCCCTCGTTCTTCGAAGCTTTTAAACATATCCCAGCTCGCGCAGGCCGGGGACAGGAGTACGATTTCTCCCGGCCTGGCCAAGCGGTGAGCAAGAATAACCGCCTCTTTAAAATCTGCCGCTTTTTGTATGTTTTCATATCCCCTGGCCCTGGCTGCTTCCGCGATAAGTTCCGCGCTCTGGCCGAGTACCACCAGCGCCCTTGCTCTTTCTTTGATTACGCCGGCAAATTCGCCAAAGTCGCTGCCCTTGTTTTTACCGCCCGCGATGAGAACTATAGGTTCACTATAAGCCTCCAACGCCTTAATAGAAGCATCGGGGTTGGTCCCCTTGGAGTCGTTTATGTACTTGACGCCGTTAATTTCAGCCACGAATTCAAGACGGTGGAAAACCCCTTTAAATTCCTTAAGGACGCCGGCTATGGCAGCGTTCCCTACACCCGCCGCTTTTGTAGCGGCCACGGCGGCAAGAGCGTTTTCCAGGTTATGCGCCCCAGGGATGCCGATTTCTTTGATACCGCAGATTACTTCTTCAGGCCCGTTAATTTTGGTTACTATCTTACCTGATTTAACAAAAACACCGGTCTCCAACTCCCTGAGACGGCTGAAAAAGACTGTACGGCCGCCGGTTTTTCCCCCAAGTCCGGCAGTCAGGGGGTCATCATAGTTCAGGACTGTATAGTCGCCGGAATCCTGGTTGACAAATATCCTGGCCTTGGCTGCCGTATATCCGTCCATGTCGCCGTGCCGGTCCAGGTGGTCCGGGGTGATATTCAAGATTACCGCCACCCTGGGCTTAAATGAAGTGGTTGTTTCCAGCTGAAAGCTCGACACCTCCGCGACGATAATACTGTCAGAGCCGTACCGTTCCACTTCAGTCACCAGGGGAAGCCCGATATTGCCTCCCACCAGTGTATCCCGGCCGGAAACTTTGAATATCTCGCCGATCAGCGTAGTGGTGGTCGTTTTCCCATTGGTCCCGGTGATCGCCACAATAGGCGCCCTGGAGAAAGAATAAGCCAGCTCCAGCTCGCCGATCAGCGCAATCCCTTTTGACCGGGCAGCCCTGGCCGGTTCCTCTGTAAGGGGCACCCCGGGGCTCATAACTACCATGTCAAACTCATCCCGCTCCACCCCGGGATAACCGCCAAGGGCTAAAACAACGCCCTCCTCTTCCAGTTTAGCCAGCTCACCACCGGGATAAAACGGTTCCTTCGCGTCGGTCAGGACCGCCAGGGCTCCTTTTCCCGCCAGAAAGCGCGAGACGGCCAGGCCGCTTTTGCCGGCCCCAACCACCAGGATCCTTTTTCCTTTTAGTTCCATTGAATTCTGCCTTTCGAGCGATGATATTTTTTTTAATAGATGCCGTAATAACCAGCCAGGCCGATCACGGCAAAAACCAGGGTCGCAACCCAGAAGGTGAGCACAACCCTGTTTTCACTCCAACCGCCCAGCTCATAGTGATGGTGCAGGGGGCTCATCCGGAAAAGCCTGCGGCCGGTGGTCTGGAAAGAGATTACCTGAATAATGACTGAAAGGGTTTCCAGCACAAAAATCCCGCCGATGATTACAAAGAACAGCTCGCTCCGCGTTATTACAGCGGCGGCGCCAAGCCCTCCCCCGATGGCCAGTGAGCCGGTGTCGCCCATGAAGACCTTGGCCGGGTGGCGGTTGAAAAACAAAAAGCCGAGACACCCTCCGGACAAGGCCGCCATACATACAGCCACCCCGACTTTGAGACCAAGCAGGGCGATCATCATCAGCGCCAGGGCTGAGATCATGCTGACACCGGCGGCAAGGCCGTCCAGGCCGTCAGTAAGGTTAACGGCGTTAGCCGCGCCGACCACAACTATTACGGTGAAGATCATAAACGGCCACCAGCCCAGGTCCAGCACTATGCCGCCGGTCGCGAAGTAACCTGAAAAGGGCAGCACTACTTCAGTTCCCCGCCCCATGCCGTATACCACCCAGTAAGCCAGGCCCGCGGCGAGCAGGATCTGCCATAATAATTTTTCCCGCGCCCTGAGCCCCAGGGATCTTCTTAAAACCACTTTCAGGTAGTCGTCAATAAAACCTATCAAACCGAAACCAATAATCACTATCAGCACTATGATGCCGTCAGCGTGCCCGCGGGACAGTATAAAACCGCCCACTGCCGTCCCGGCTAAGAACATTACCCCTCCCATGGTAGGTGTGCCGGCCTTCTGCAGGTGCCTTGACGGCCCGTCGGAGCGTATATTTTGCCCGAACTTGAGCCTTTTGAGCAGCGGGATTACCAGCGGCCCGAGCAGTGACGTTATTAAAAGTGAAATGACAAAAGCCTGCCAGAGATTATTCATTTAAGTGTTCCTGCCGCGTTTTCCATAGATTTATTTCAAAGTACTTTAGAATTCTCCAGTGATTGAACCATATGCTGGACGATCTGCTCCATTTTCATGCCTCTGGAGCCCTTGACCAGAACCGAGTCACCCGGGACCAGCAGCTGCTCCAGGACCTCAATCGCCCCATCGTTATCGCCGCAATGGACTGCTTTTTCCGGCGGCAGGCCGTAGCCGACCGCGCCGTCGCGTATCGAGGCAGCCAGGTCGCCCACCGTAACAAGGAAATCCAGTTTTAACCCGGCCGCGGTTTCCCCAACCTCCCGGTGGCCTTCCAGAGCACGCGGACCCAGCTCCAGCATATTCCCAAGCACCGCTATTCTGCGTCCGGCGCCGGCAAGGTCGACAAGAGTCTGCAGAGCCGCCCTGGTTGACG
>CAZPXL010000186.1:0-4592 GCA_964591005.1 uncultured Eubacteriales bacterium | reverse complement strand
GACCGCTTTTACAGGCCGTCCCTGTTAATATCACTCGAGGGTGAGGAGGGACGCGGCTCAGCCAGGAGCATACCGGGATTTAATATGTATAAAGCGCTGGCCCACTGCCAGGAGCACCTTCTTGAATACGGAGGCCATGCTTTAGCGGCGGGATTTACCATTAAGCGTTCCAATATAGAGTGTTTCTTCAGAGAATTAGAGTCATACGCCAGAGAAGCAACGCGCGGGGAAAGCCTGATACCGCTGCTGGAGATCGACGGGCTGATTGAAATTGAGCAGGTGTCCGAGGCGCTGGTCAGCGAGATTAATCTGCTCAAACCTTTCGGACACGCCAACCCCGGCCCGCTTTTAGGCTGCCGGAGGGCAAAGCTTTTAGAGAGCAGGGGTGTGGGAAAGGGTTCAGCCCACCTTAAACTGCGCCTGCGCGGAAACAAAACAATATTTGACGGCATCGGGTTTAATCTGGGCGCCTACGCTGAAGCCCTCGCCTCGGGAGAGGACGTCGACCTGGCCTTTGTCCCCGAAATAAACGAATACAACGGCAGGCGTTCCGTGCAGCTTGAAGTGAAAGGCCTTGGCGCACCGGCTGTTTTCGCTCCCCTGGATGAGCCGGGTCAGAGCGGAGATGTCACCGAAGAAGGCTGTTTTTTGCCGGCGGGGGAGCTGGATGACGCCAGAGAAGATTTATTTGTGCCGGAGTTTGTTATTACAACCCTGCAGAAATTAAACGGCGTAGAACATAAAGGGCTGAAAAAATCCAAAGAGCTGTTTCAGGATGTCCAGTTTATCGACTGCCGCAATTCAGGCAATCGCCCGCTCCGGCTGGCAGAGCTGGCCGCCTCCGGCGAACCGACGCTGGTTATGACGTCATGCGGCTACCAGAATATCGAACTGGCCCACCATATTGTGCTGTCCGATCCTTCCCTGGGGGGGAAAGTTGCATTTTGTCATTACCACACCCCATTAGATACAAAAAATAAATTGTTTTCCCTGTTCAAGGCTGGTGATATCGGCGTATTGTTCACGACTCCCGCCGCGGCGTACAATGCCGGGCTTAGTGCCGGAGCAGTGCTGCTGTACCACCTTCCATATGCTCCGGATACTGTAGTTTTTACCGGCAACTGCGTCACGCCGGGAGGAAGGCTGTACCTTATGTACGGGGATGATGATTTCCAGGAAAACATTGACGGGCTGGAATGTCTCGCGCCGGGCAGGGAATATCTGGCAAGGCTGTATCAAATGCTTCGCCAGGAAGGAAAAGCTGCCGTGACGTTTAATATAAATATGTTAACAAACGCATTGGCGGGCGCCGGTTTTCGCCACGCCAGCTCATATACCCTGAGGACCGCCCTTAAAATATTTGATGAATTGGGGCTGCTGTCCTGGAAGACTGAAGGAAAGATTTTGAATATTCATATTTTACCACCTCCTTCACAAAAGAAAGACCTGTTTCAGGCTCAAACATACAAGGCGCTTACCCAGATAAAAAAGGATTCAATCCAGTTTATGAGGAATTGTTTTAATGAACCCGTGTATAACCTGTTCAGCTAGCGTGTTTCATTTAAAGGAGGTTATAAAAATTGGACCTGAAGAGCATAATCAGAGAGATTCCGGATTTCCCCAGGGAGGGCATTAATTATAAAGACGTCTCCACCCTGCTGCTGGACGGGGATGCATACAGGCAGGCAATTCAGGAGCTGGCTTGCCAGTGCCGGCACAAGCAGGCGGAGCTTATTGTTTGCCCAAAAGCGCGGGGTCTGATGATCGGAGCGCCCCTGGCATACGTCCTGGGAACCGGGCTCCTGACTTTTAGTTTGCCCAGCCAGCCGGAAGACATTTTTTCCTGGCATTATGACCTGGAATTTGGCGACAGGCCTGTTGAACTGGAGCGCGGGATGATTAAACCGGAAATGAAAGTCCTGGTGGCGGACGAACTGATTGCCACCGGGGGGACAGCCGCCAAAGTTGTTAAGTTAATAGAGGAGCTTGGTGCCGAGGTGGTGGGGACAGTGTTCCTGGTAGAACTGACCGGGCTCGGCGGCCGGGTGAAACTGCAGGATTATGATACAATATCGCTTGTTCAATATAATTATTAGGGATAATGAATAACATGGAAAACTCTGTCCAGATCGCCGCTGTAGATACAACTTCAGAACTGGAAACCGTTAATCCGGAAGAACGGGATAAATCTGCGGAATATAACCCCGCGGCTTCTTTGGAACAACTGTTTCAGCTGATTAAGAGCTACAGCCCCAAGGCGGACATATCAGTTATAAAAGACGCGTATGAATATGCCGAAAAAGCCCACCGGGAACAAAAGCGTTTTTCCGGTGAGCCTTTTATTGTCCATCCCCTGGAAACGGCAAAGATACTGGCCGAGCTGGAGTTGGACCAGGAGACCATTGTGGCCGGCCTGCTCCATGACGTGGTTGAAGATACGGGAATAACACTTGATGATATCAAAGAGCGGTTTGGCGGCGAAATCGCCCTCCTTGTGGACGGAGTCACCAAGCTGAGCAGGATAGAGTATAAGTCAAAAGAAGAACAGCAGGTGGAAAACCTGCGCAAGATGTTCCTGGCCATGGCCAAAGACATCCGGGTGATCCTGATCAAACTGTCTGACCGCCTCCACAACCTCAGGACACTCAAGTACCAACAAGCTCCGAAGCAGCTGGAAATAGCCAATGAAACTCTGGAAGTGTTTGCCCCGCTGGCGCACCGCCTCGGTATTTACCATCTGAAATGGGAGCTGGAAGACCTCGCTTTCCGCTTCAAGGACCCGGGTAAGTACTTCGAGCTTGTAGATAAGATCGCTAAGACCCGTGACAAGAGAGAGGAATATATTCGTTCAGTAATTTCTATGCTGGGCGAAAAGCTCTCGGCTATGGGAATCGAGGCCGACATCCAGGGCCGCCCCAAACACCTTTACAGCATAATGGGCAAAATGCAGGAGCAGCAAAAGGATATCAACGAGATCTACGATGTCACCGCCGTGCGGTGCCTGGTCAATACTGTGCGTGACTGCTATGCCGCCCTGGGTATCGTGCATACCCTCTGGACCCCTATCCCGGGACGTTTCAAGGATTTCGTAGCCATGCCCAAGTCCAACATGTACCAGTCCATCCACACCTCCGTGATCGGGCCCCAGGGTGAGCCATTTGAGATCCAGATCAGGACCAGGGAAATGCACCGGACCGCAGAGTACGGAATTGCCGCTCACTGGCGTTACAAAGAAGGCGGCAAGGGCGATCGCGAGTTTGATAAGAAACTGGCCTGGCTGCGGCAGCTGCTGGAGTGGCAGCACGACCTCAGGGACGCCCGGGAGTTCATGGAAGGCCTGAAAATTGACCTCTTTGACGATTCCGTTTTTGTCTTTTCGCCCAAGGGCGACGTGGTGGAGCTGCCGGCCGGTTCGGTGCCCCTTGACTTTGCCTACCGCATTCATACCGACATTGGCCACCGCTGTACCGGGGCCAAGGTCAACGGCAGGATCGTGCCGCTGGATTACAAGCTGAAAAACGGTGACATCCTGGTTATTATGACCTCAAAGACCAGCGGGCCGAAACGGGATTGGCTGAATATTGTCAAGACTTCCCATGCCAAAACAAAGATCAGGCAGTGGTTCAAGAAAGAACAAAGGGACGAAAATATAATCAAGGGGAAAGAAATCCTCGAGCGCGAAATTAAAAAGCAGGGGCTTGATACAGAACTTATAAAAAGCGATAAGTTATTGGAAATCGGCAAAAAACTAAACATTTTAAATTTAGACGACCTCTATGCGACCATAGGCGACGGTCAAATAACAGCCGGCAACATCCTGGGCAAGATAAAAATGGAAGAGGCCAAAACAGAGAAGAGAGGCATGCTCGCCGAGGAAGTCCAGGCTTTAAAAAACGAGATCAGGCCAACCGCGGGGTGGGGCAAACCTACTCAGGGCATCCGGGTTAAGGGGATTGACAACCTGCTGATCAGGCTTTCACATTGCTGCAACCCGGTGCCCGGGGATCCTATCCTGGGCTATGTAACCCGCGGCAGGGGGGTATCGATCCACCGGTCCGACTGCAGGAATATTATTTCCTATCAGAATTTTGAAAGGGAGCGCCTGGTTGAGGTAGCGTGGGATAAAGAGTTCACGGAGCCGTTCCAGGTCAAGCTGGAGGCGAACGGCATGGACCGGGCCGGCTTTTTGAGCGATGTTATGGCCGTCCTGGTAGAAATGAAAATCAGCGCCAACTGGGTCACCGCCAGGGGCAAGAAAGACGGGGGCGCGGTGATCGAAATGGTGCTTGAAATGAAAGGGTTGGAGCAGTTAGAACATATTATAAACAAATTGCGGCGGGTCAAAGATGTCTATGACGTCAGGCGGGTCAGCTTCGGCGTCCATCCTGCGGGCCCGCTCAACTGACCGGAGGTGAGCGTTACTTGCGGTCAGTGGTGCAGAGGGTTATCCGCGGTTCGGTAAAGGTGGAAGGCAGGTTAATAAGCGAAATAGGCCCCGGGCTTGTGGTGCTGCTTGGTGTGGGCCAGGGCGATACCGTGCGTGACGCCGTGTACCTGGCCGATAAAATAGCGCACCTGCGCCTTTTTGAAGA
>CAZPXL010000185.1:0-4593 GCA_964591005.1 uncultured Eubacteriales bacterium | reverse complement strand
ATCAGGTCGCTGGGCACCGAGAATTTTCCAAGGCTGAGAATCGGTGTGGGCAAGCCTGAGAACGCCTGCTTTGACGGCGCCGACTATGTTTTGAGCCGCCTGACGGAGGAGGATGCCAGGATTTTTGAGGAATCTGTTAAATTAGCTGTAGACGCAATACAGTGTATTGTTGGTGAAGGGTTAGAAAGAGCCATGAATGAGTATAATAGAAAATAGACTTTGTAAAATCCGTATTTTATCCAAAAATTGGGAGGCCGGGCTTTGAAGCTGCTTTATATTTGCGAGTGCTGTGATGAAGTAGTTGATACTATAGAACTTCCGGACCGGTTGCCTGACGACATTGTTTCCAGATTGACGGAAGCGGGGGCGATGGATATAATGAATACGGACGGTAGCCGGGAAAGCATTGTATTGACAACCCTTTGCGACGACTGCCGGGAGTTGATGTACGGCGGCTCTGATCATAATTTTTTTGGGGGGCCG
This sequence comes from uncultured Eubacteriales bacterium, assembly GCA_964591005.1. Lineage (GTDB taxonomy): Bacteria > Bacillota > Desulfotomaculia > Desulfotomaculales > Pelotomaculaceae > Syntrophopropionicum. Next base: position 4,110 of record CAZPXL010000185.1, on the reverse strand, counting down.
GCGCTGCATTGAGTTATAAAAATTAGATTGTGAAAATATGAGCTTTAACCTTGTGCTGTTAAAGCTCTTTTTGTGATGGGCGGGAAAACTGTGTTTCTCCGGAGGTTACCACTATGCGCGGTATTTTAAAGCCGCTCAGCTCTGCCCAAGAGTTCATCAGCCTTGAGCAGGGCCTGGCTAAAAATTATAAACAGCAGTTGGTTTACGGCCTTTCCGGCTCCCAGCTAAGCTTCCTTTTTGCCGGCATGGCTGAAGCGGCTGCCCCTTACCCGGTTTTAATCATTACACCGGGAGAGCGGGAAGCAAACATAATGGCCGAAGAACTGGCTGTATTTCTGCCCGGCCTGTCCGTAAGGCTTTTCCCGGTCTGGCAGCTGCCTCCCTACCACATCCTTGCCCACAGCAAAGAGGTTGCGGCCCAGAGGCTGCAGGTGCTGGAATGTTTGACCGGGGAAGAGCGGACGGTGGTCATAGCTCCCGCGGAAGCGCTCTTAAGGAGGTTGGTCCCGCCGGGGGATTTCAGCTCGGCGGTTTTAAGCCTTGGTGTGGGCGACCGGGTTAATCTGCCGGAAATGCTGCGCAGCCTGTATACAATGGGATACGAGAGAGTAGAGCTTGTTGAGGAGCGGGGCCAGTTTGGCCTGCGCGGAGGTATTCTGGATATTTATCCCATGACCGCGCACAGGCCCTTCCGCCTTGAATTTTTTGACGACGAGCTGGATTCTATCCGGCGTTTCAGCGCGGCAACTCAAAGATCAGAAGAAAATGTCCGGAAGTTTACCCTGTTCCCCGCCAGGGAACTGGTTGTCAGGGACCACCTCAGAGAAGGCGCCAGGCTGGCGCTGAGAAAAGAATACAGCGAACAATCCGCCAAACTAAAAAAGCTGGGTGACCCCAGGCCGCAGAGGCAGCTCAGCGAAAAATACAACGAGGTCATAGAAGGTTTTGACGGATATTTTAACGATATAGAACATTACCTTCCCTTCTTTTACAGTGAAATAACAACCCTTGTTGATTACCTGCCGGCTCAATCCCCGGTGTTTATAAGCGACCCTGGCCGGGTCAGGGACGTAATCGACGCTGTGCACAGGGAGCGGGCTGAAACATACAAGGACCTGCTGGGGCAGGGAAGAATACTCCCTTCCCAGTTCATGGATTATGCCGGCTGGGACCATGTCAGTAAAGCCCTGGAAGGCCGGCGGGGACTTTACTGCTCTTTGCTTCCCCGCCAGCAGGGGTTTTTAAAGCCCCGCAATATCGTGAATTTTCCCGGCAAAGCAGTACAAAGTTTTCTGGGGAATATTGAAATGCTGTCGGAAGAAATCCACCGCTGGCGCAGGTCCGGGTTCGCGGTAGTCCTTCTGGTATCCGGCGGCCAGCGGTCCCGGCAGCTTATTTCAGCGCTGCGGGACAACAAGATTGACGCGTTTTATACCGCTTCCCTGGAAGGTCACGTGCGAAGCGGGAATGTGGTGGTTGCGCCGGGAAACCTGGCGGGAGGCTTCGAGTTCCCCGGCTGCCGGCTGGTTGTTGTTACTGAAAATGATATATACGGACAGCGCAAGAGGGCGCGGAAAGAATGGAAGCGCAGTGACCGCCTGGCTCCCTTTGTGGATATAAAAGTCGGAGACTATGTGGTCCATGTCAACCACGGGATCGGGCGCTATCTCGGCGTGGTTCCCCTGACCATCGAGGGTATCCGGAAGGAATACCTCCTTCTGAAGTACAGTGGAGAAGATAAGCTGTACGTGCCTGTCGACCAGGTCGGTTTAATCCAAAAATACCTGGGCGGCGAAGGTGAGCCGCCCAGGCTTTCCCGGTTGGGCGGCGCCGAATGGGCCAGGGCCAAAGGCAAGGTCAAAGACGCCGTACGGGAAATGGCAAATGAACTGCTTGCACTGTATGCGGCCAGGGAAACCTCCATCGGGCATGCTTTTGGGAAGGACACGGTCTGGCAGAAACAGTTCGAGGATGCTTTCCCATATGAGGAAACCCCTGACCAGCTGCGTGCCATAGAGGAAATCAAATCTGACATGGAACGGTCAAAGCCTATGGACCGCCTGCTTTGCGGGGATGTGGGCTATGGCAAAACCGAGGTGGCGCTGCGGGCGGCGTTCAAGGCGGTGAATGACGGGAAGCAGGTAGCCATGCTCGCCCCGACCACCATCCTGGCCCAGCAGCATTACAGCACATTTCTGGAAAGAATGTCGGGTTACCCGGTTAAAGTAGAGGTTTTAAGCCGCTTCCGCACTCCCGGGGAGCAGCGCCGGGTGCTGCAGGGTCTGGCGAGAGGAATTGTCGACGTTGTTATAGGGACCCACCGCCTGCTCCAGGATGACGTGCGTTTTAAAGACCTTGGTTTGTTAGTAATCGATGAGGAGCAGCGCTTTGGCGTGGCCCACAAGGAGCAGTTGAAAATGCTGCGCAAAGGCGTGGACGTGCTTACTCTTTCCGCCACCCCAATTCCCCGCACGCTGCACATGTCGCTGGCGGGCATCAGGGACACCAGCATTCTGGAGACACCGCCGGAAGACCGCTACCCGGTGCAGACATTTGTCCTGGAGGAAGACCCGGTTTTAATCCGGGAGGCCATCCGCCGGGAATTAAGCCGGGAAGGCCAGGTGTTTTTTGTTTACAACAGGGTGGCCGACCTGGACCGGGTGTCCGCCTGGGTGCAGGACCTGGTTCCCGAAGCCAGGATTGTAATGGCCCACGGCCAGATGAAGGAAGAAGAACTGGAACAGGCCATGCTTGACTTTATGAACAGGGATTACGACGTGCTGGCGTGCACAACCATTATTGAAAACGGGCTGGACCTGCCGAACGTCAATACCCTTATTGTAAAAGAGTCAGGCATGATGGGCCTGGCGCAGCTTTACCAGCTCAGGGGCCGGGTCGGCCGCTCCAACCGTTTGGCCCACGCCTACTTCACATTCCGCAGGGACAAGATACTGGGTGAGGCCGCTGAGAAAAGGTTGTCGGCCATCAGGGAATTTACCGAACTGGGTTCGGGGTTTAAGATAGCCATGCGCGATCTTGAGATCCGCGGCGCCGGAAACATACTTGGGGCTGAACAGCACGGCCACATAGCGGCTGTCGGTTTTGACCTTTACAGCCGGCTCCTGGAAGAGGCCGTCAGGGAGGCAAAAGGAGAGGAATCACCCAAAGTTGTGGAAACATCCATCGAGCTTCCGGTGGAAGCCTATATACCAGGTGCGTATATATCCGACACCAACCAGAAAGTTGAGATATACAAACGGCTGGCAGGCCTTATTTCGTCTGCGGAGCTGTCGGAGCTCGGAGACGAGCTGATCGACCGCTTCGGAGATCCGCCCGAACCGGTGTTGAATTTGCTGGCGGTGGCCAAGGTCAGAATACTGGCCGGCCGTATGAAGATAAAGTCGATCAGCCTCCTGCCGGGGCAGTTCCGCCTGCTTTTCGCTCCCGGGCATCTCCTCACCGGGGAGGCTCTTGTTGCCGCCGGCAGGCAGTACCAGAACAGGGTCAAGTTCGTAAACGCCGGGGATGAATTTGAGATCAAATTCCGTTTTACCGGTGACCGGGACGACAGCAAGTTCCTGCTGTGCCAATTGGAGAGTTTTTTAAACAAGCTGGGCGACACGGGCGACGACGCTCCAGGCGCTGTAAATAATAACCGGGAGGTTGCCACGGGCGGTCAGGTTAATTTATAATGGGTCTATGTTTATAATAAGGAGATGAATTCGTGAAACTAAAAAAATGCTTCATATTGGCAGGCTTGCTGGCCCTGGCCGTCCTCGTTTTTGCCGGCTGCGGCGGTAAAATAGCAGCCACAGTCAACGGCGATAAAATTACCATGGACGAGCTGACCCAACAGGTTAACGAGTTGAAAACAATGTATGAACAACAGGGTATCGATTTCAGCGGGGATAACGGCCAGACCCTGATGGATTCATTGGAAAAAGACACTCTTGAGCAGATGATCGAAACCAAGATCATGCTGCAGGAAGCCAAAAAAATAAAAAAATTAGAGGCGCAGGATATTCAGGAAGAAGTCAAGGAACTGAAAGAGCAGTTCCCGTCAGAGGACGATTATAAAAATTTTTTGGACCAGGTGAAACTCAGCGAAGA
>CAZPXL010000184.1:2248-4597 GCA_964591005.1 uncultured Eubacteriales bacterium | reverse complement strand
CCCCGTCCAATAAACCTTATCTATTACCGGGAACTCCAGCGGCCAGCCCGCCCTGGAGCAGGTTTCAACCACACTGATACCGTTGGCCTCCATTGACGAGCGCGCCCTTTCAGGATCCCTGCACCTGTTTCCCTGACCCGGGCATACTCCGCACAGGCGGCAGCAGCCCGCTATTAGGCCAAGCGCCCTTTCAAAACCCAGTCCTTGGGCACGTTTCTCAAGTTTATATACCATCAAATGCAGTTGTCTGGCGGCGGCATAAGCTTTCTCTTGATTAACCTGTTCATGTTCCGGCAGGGGGTAAAGAAGCTGCAATATGATACCCCGGTGGTAAAGCAACAGTACTTTCCTAAATTCCTCCGGGGCAGGAACTGAGGGAGGGCACATCAGGTTGACTCCGTATTCCGGGCATCCCGCGCACCCCGCGGATACCACATCGTCCCTCACAATAATATCTTTGGACACTATTTCTTTTGCCCTGGTTGCACCCAGTTCCATGGCATACTCTATTAAAAGGTCGGTTTTTAAACTTGCCGGTGACACTTTTATAGACCAACTCACCTGCTTCTCTTCTCAAACAACAGTTTACTTGCAACCTTCAATAAAAGATATTGACAGGATTTATAAGGATTTGCATCTATTTGTTTTCTTACTTCGCTGGTGCCGCATTAAGCATGGAATATCTAAATTAAACTCTTCCGGCCACGTTTGCGCCAAAAGGCTGTGTATAACCCTCTTTTTCACCTTTCTGTATATATTCCATGGCCATCCCAGCCGCGTAAATCACCATTTTCATGCATTCCCTGAACCTGTCCTTGTCAAACCATTCCGGGTAAGCTTCATTTAGTTTCGAACAATCCAGCGCCCCGAACTTTTCTTTGAATTCATGAGACATCCCGTTGAATAAACGGTAAAGGCCTGGATTGCCGTAAAGACGGTCCACCCTGTCCTTAAATTCACCTTCCAGCGGGTTTCGCCGCCCGTGGACGGATCCGACTGCCATCACTGCCCCGATCAGCGCGCCGCAGCTATGCCCCGCCAGGCCAATACCGCCACCGAAACCGGTGGCAAGAGATACGGCCTCGGGATCAAGGCCGGTTACCCCCGTGTCGATAACAGCTTTAAACACGGATTCCGAGCAGTTAAGCCCATCCTTAAAGTTTTGTTTGGCGTTGTCTTTTGCCTTTTGCACTAAATCATCGCTCATAAATCAACCTCCTTAATAAAAAATTTTAAGTAATACAACTGTTATTAATAATTGTAACAAAAACCTTATTGGTTTTGTCAAAATTTTTAGTAATATTATGTTCAGTTTTAAAATAATTTCAATTTTGCATATTTATTCCCATTCTTATAAGAGTTCTGTTTGAAAGTTTGTAATGAGAACCGTGCCCTGTGACTCAACAAACCTGATTACCGAGGCCAATACCTGGTGCACGTGCGCCTGTTCGCAGCTGACCATGGAAATGCCGATGGTTGAACGCTGCCATAAATCTTGCTCGCCCACCTCGGCCACAGAGACATTATAACGGTTTTTTATCCGATCAATTAAGCTTTTTAATATTCTTCTCTTATCTTTTAGTGAGTTAGCTTCCCCCATGTGTAATTCCAGTGTTAATACCCCGATAATCAACGGCTGTACCTCCGGGAAAAATATTTATATTATATATCTTATCAGATCGTCCCACCGGTCTAACATTCCATCCGGCTGCAGTGACTCCAGTTCTTCCCGGCTGGCAAGCCCCCAGGTTACACCCAGGGTGCGGGCGCCGGCATTACGGCCGGTTAAAACATCAAAACGGCTGTCACCAATGTATATGGTCCTGTAAACATGCACCCCCAAAAGTTCAACGGCATTTAACAGGGGCTCCGGGTCCGGTTTGTGCTTTAACACATCATGTGCGGAAATTATTACATCCATAAAACGATCCAGGCCTGTAAAAGCTGCAGTCCTTGTAGTTCCGGGCTTACCCTTGGAAGTTACAATACCCAGCTTTATTTTCCGTTTCTCAAGGTTGCTCAGCATGGCCAGGGTGCCGGGATAAAGCCTGGTGAATTGATCATGATCCCGGTGGTAGTAAAACTGATACAGCTCTTCGAAACGGGAAACTTCTTTCCCCGTGAAATATTTACCAATATCCTTTAACGGCAGCCCGATCATTTTTTCAACGCTGTTTTCATTCCACGGTATCCCCATTTCATCGAATACCTGCCGGTAAGTCCTGAATATCAGCGGCAGTGAGTCGACCAGGGTACCGTCCAGGTCAAACAAAACAGCTTCCGTCTCCATAACAATCATTCCATTCTGAATAAAATTGAGTTTGCTAACGGGTAAATATATTTCACAGG
>CAZPXL010000184.1:0-2148 GCA_964591005.1 uncultured Eubacteriales bacterium | reverse complement strand
CGATGGCTAACAGCTCCTCCATGGAGGTGGCTGTATATAACTGTTTTCACACCGTACTTTTGAAACAACTCAATAAATTCATTTTTTTCATGGCATTCAGCCGTGGGCATGAAATGAATTAATACAATTATATCTTTTACCTTACTGTTATCAACACTTTTCAGTGAATTCTCCATCCGGATTAATTCCCTGCGGTATATCTTCAAATCCTCAGCTTTATAATATTGCGACCCGGGACACCACCACCCCCTGGAACCGCAAATGGCAATATTACCGGCCTGGACGTGGTCGTTCTGAATAACCTTCATATTATCAGGGAGGGACGCCCGGACCTGCGCCAGGCTCTGCCACCAGTAATCATGATTGCCTGCCACACAAATGATAGTACCCGGCAGCAAGCCGAGAAATTCAAGGTCGAACCGTGCTTCATGCAGCTTTAAAGCCCATGAAATGTCGCCGGGCATCAGGACTACATCTCCGTCTGCCACTAAATTGCTCCAGTTATCGTAAATTTTTCTGTAATGTTCCCGCCATATCTCTCCGAATATGTCCATTGGTTTATTTACTTCCACGCTGTCCCAGCAAAGCGGGTTGACTGTTTTACTGAATGACAGGTGGAGATCCCCGATAGCAAAAACCTTCAACTTACCCACTCCTCAACACCTTTTAATTTAACCTGTTTCCGGGGAAAATAAAAGGCTTAAAAAAAAGCCCTGAAAGGGCTCAGACGTCTCACGACCCACGACTCATATAATGTCCCCGTTTGAAATGGCGGGATAAATCCCGCCCTACGGAAATACCCGGATTCTTATGGATCACGATGCCAGACGGGTTCAACACCATGGAGAACACGGTTATGACCCGAGGTTCTGTATTCTTTCCCTGGGGCCGATAATATTAGAGATCCTGACCCCGAAGTTTTCGTTAACCACAACAACCTCGCCCGTGGCTACCAGGGTGCCGTTTACCAGGATCTCCACCGGTTCATCCACGAGACTTTGCAATTCCACCACCGAACCTGGCGCTAAGCCTAATATGTCTTTAATCGGCCACCTGGTCCGTCCCAGTAAAACCGTAACCTTTAAAGGTATATCAAGGATAAGATCCAGCCGCTGCTGGTCAAAACCGTAAGCCGCCGGCTCAGCCCTTTGCGGGGCGTGGCGAATTGCGGGGGAGGGATGCGTAACCGTTGCCGCAGCCGGTTGTTCATACTGCCTGACCGGTTCAACAAAGGGTTCCGGCCCTGGTTCCATATCATCTATTTCATTTAAACCGGCACTGGTGACCCATCCATCCAGGCCGCCGGCAAATTCCTCATCAATCTGCGCCGTTACAGCTTCCGGCATAGGTGCGTCTGTGGGAGGAGTTACAAATTCACCGAGAATAAGACCGGCTTCCTCTTTAGCAGTTTCAAACCCCATCACCTGCATAATCTGGGTATCAAGTATATCACCTATCTTCATATTAAACCAGACAACGACCACCGGCCCTTCCACGCCAAATTCCGGGATATTCGGATCATCGGAGCTGTAATATACTTTTGTCTCAGGCGGTGATATATTCACAGTACGGTTAAACATCTGCGCCATTGAGGTGGAGGCCGACCCAATCATCTGGTTCATTGCCTCGGAAGCGGCGCTCATGCCTATTTCATCAATTTCTTCAGATACGCTTACCCCTTCGCCTCCCATCATTAAATCGGCCAAAACGTTGGCGTCATGCACTTTCATAATCAGAAGGTTGAAACCCGAGATACCTTCTATGAAACGGACATGAATTGTCATGTGCGGCTTTATAAAACTGTTAAAAAGTTCTTCTAACGTTGATATCGTTATCCTGGGGCTGGTAATGCTCACCTTCTGGTTCAGCAGCATCGACAGTGTGGTTGCCGCCGAGCCCATACATATGTTTCCGACCTCCCCCAGCGCGTCCATTTCCGTTTCGGTTAAATACTCCTCGTCGGCATCCGGCTGTACCCCAACCGGCGCCGCGTCACTTTCAACCGCTTGCTCTGAGGCAACATCCTCCGCGGCGATATTTTCCTGCGGCTGCTCCTCTAACGCAGCCGCCTCCAACTCTTCGGGTTGGTCAGGCACGTTGTTTTGAGCGTTAAGGAGAGCGTCGATTTCTTCCTGTTTTAAAAGTCTA
>CAZPXL010000183.1:0-4604 GCA_964591005.1 uncultured Eubacteriales bacterium | reverse complement strand
CCTCCAGGTAGCGCTGTACCGCCCTCTGCACCAGCGTGCCCGTATGCAGATCGGTCCCCTGTTTGGCCAGTACCAGCTTGCGGATTAATTCGCGTCCGGCTACAATCCAGCCCAGGCGAAGCCCGGGCGCTATCGTCTTGGAAAATGTGCTCAGGTAGATTACCCGGCCGGAATCATCAAACGACTTGACCGGGGGGATTGTTTCGCCGCAGTACCTGAGATCCCCATAAGGATCATCCTCGACCAGGGGCACCTCGTATCTCCCCACCAAACGTGCCACCGCCCGGCGCCTCTCCAGGCTCATGGTCACGCCGGTCGGGTTTTTGAAAGTGGGAGTCAGGTAAACCATTTTGGGTTTTAGTTTTTTTATCGCCGATTCCAGCGCCTCTACATCCATACCGTGGTCATCTGTGGGCACCGGCCCGAAATTGGCCTGGTAGCTGCGAAATGTCTGAATCGCTCCCAGGTAACTTGGTTTTTCCACCAATACAATATCCCCGGGATCAACAAACAACTTGGCCAGCAGGTCCAGGGCCTGCTGTGAACCATTGGTAATCAGGACATTATCCGGCCCGGCCTCAATTCCCTTTTCCCGCATCCTGGCCGCTATGTACTCGCGCAGGGGCGGATACCCTTCCGTGGTGCTGTACTGCAGGGCGGACGGGTCGCCGTCCTCCAGGACGCCGGTAAAAGCCGCCCTGATTTCCTCTAAAGGGAACAGCTCCGGAGCCGGCAGCCCGCCGGCAAAGGAAATAACTTCAGGCCGCTCGGTAACTTTTAATATTTCACGAATTACCGAACTCTCCATCTGGCTGACCCTCTCGGCAAAATTATAATTCATTATATCTCTCCTCTGGATTGGATTGCTTAGAATTAGTATATTTGCCTCTTAAGGTGTTAACAACAGCCAATTGGTTGATTAATTATGCCATCCAATTAAACAAAAATTTTATATTTTGATAATAAAAACTTAAGATCATCTATTTATAATGCTCCCGTGAACACAAACAAGCACATATCTCAAATAACACGTATGCAGGCTATTCTCCTGCAATTGGACAGCCTTCATGGTATAATATGCATTGATTGCTGATTTTTTTATATGAGATACAAGTTTAACAAATGATAGGGAGTGATTTGATGGCGGATACGCCGCTGTTTATCGCAAAGGGAGAAAATGAACTGCACATTGTGCCTAAAATGGCCAACCGCCACGGCCTGATTACCGGCGCTACCGGCACCGGTAAAACCGTTACGCTCCAGAGTATAGCAGAGTCTTTCAGCTCCATCGGCACCCCTGTTTTCCTGTCCGACATCAAGGGCGATCTGGGCGGTATCTGCGAGCCGGGCGGCGGCAACTCAAAGGTGGAAGAAAGGATCAAACAGCTGGAAATAAACGGCTTCACCTACCGTCCTTTCCCGGTACAGTTCTGGGATGTCTTCGGCAGTCAAGGCTTCCCGGTACGGACCACTGTCTCGGAAATGGGGCCCCTGCTTCTTTCCCGGCTGCTGAACCTTAATGAAACCCAGACCGGCGTGCTCAACCTTGTTTTCCGCGTTGCCGACGACCAGGGCCTGCTGCTTTTGGATTTGAAAGATCTGAAAGCAATGCTGGTTTACATCGCAGAGAACGCCTCCCGGTACACGGTGGAGTACGGCACAATCTCGAAGCAATCTGTCGGCGCCATCCAGCGCGCCCTGCTGGTTATCGAGGAACAGGGCGGAGGGCAGTTTTTCGGCGAGCCTGCCCTGGATATAAATGATTTTATGAAAAAAGACCAGGACGGCCTGGGCATAATCAACATTATGGCCTGCGACAAGCTTTTCCATTCTCCTGCCCTTTATTCCACTTTCCTGCTCTGGCTGCTTTCCGAACTGTTCGAGGAACTGCCGGAAGTAGGAGACCTGGAGCAACCCAAGCTGGTGTTTTTCTTTGACGAAGCCCACCTCCTTTTCAACGACGCCCCCAAAGTACTGCTGGAACGAGTCGAGCAGGTGGTCCGCCTAATCCGCTCCAAGGGCGTCGGCGTGTACTTCATTACCCAGAATCCTGTTGATATCCCGGACAGTGTCCTGGGCCAGCTGGGCAACAGGGTGCAGCACGCCCTGCGCGCCTTTACGCCCAAGGACCAGAAGGCTATCAAGTCCGCCGCTGAAACTTTCCGGCAGAACCCTAAGTACTCTGTCGAACAGGTAATTACAGAGCTCGGCGTCGGAGAAGCCCTGATTTCCTTTTTGGATGAAAAGGGGCGCCCGTCTATAGTGGAAAAGGCTTTTGTCATCCCGCCGCACAGCAAAATCGGCCCCATTGCGCCGGAGCGCAGAAAAGAGATAATGGATCAGTCCATTATGCGGGGGCGTTACGAAAAAGCGGTCGACCGTGAATCAGCTTATGAACAGCTGCAGGTTAGGGCTCTGCGTGTGAAGGAAGAAAAAGCCGCTGAGGAACGTGCTCGTGAAGAACGTGAAGAAAGATCCGTCACGAGGGGAAGATATAATGAGCAGCCGCGCCGGGGCCGGCCCGGCCGAAAACCGGACACCATGGTTGAAAAACTGTCCAAGACAGCTGTCAGCACCGTCGGGCGGCAGGTCGCCCGGGAACTGGTGCGGGGCATCCTCGGCTCCCTGCTGAAAAAATAGAGGGACAGGGGTCAATTCATCCCTTGTCCCACCTTTTATGATTTTATCTGAGAACTTACCTGTACCCTTATCTCTCACTTGTGTGACAACGTGAACCGTCCCCGCCGCCACGTCATTTAAACAGGAGGTTAAAACATATGAATAACATATCTTTTTACCAAACCGATATTGGGGAAATAGGCATAGCGGAAAACAGGGGTCTTATTACAAATATATTTTTTGAAAACGAGCAGATACCCCGGAACAACATCATTTTTGAAACCGACATATTAAAGGAAGCAGCCAGGCAGCTGCAGGATTACCTGGCAGGAAAGCTGAGGGAATTTGACCTGCCCCTTGCCCCAGCCGGCACAGAGTTTATGCTGCGTGTTTGGAAAAGCCTGCTCAATATTCCTTATGGCGAAACCCGCAGCTACCAGGAAATAGCACAGAGCGTGGGCAACATAAAAGCCTCAAGGGCGGTGGGGCATGCCTGTAACCGCAACCCGATCCCGATTGTTATCCCCTGCCACCGGGTTATCGGCGCCAATGGAAAGCTGACCGGTTTTGGGGGAGGGCTGGATATCAAATCACACCTGCTGGAACTCGAAAAAAAATAGCACGGGAATATCCCGTGCTTCCATACATTATTACGGCATATTCAGGCGCCGTCGTCTCGCACAAGTAACCAGCCGGACCGCATAATAATCCCCATTTTGAACTTTAAGAATTCCCCATGTACCCAAACCAATACAAAGGGGACTTGTCCCCTGTTGTATTTAGAAATAAATGTCAGCAGCCGCAGCCGTCTGACAGACCTGGCATTTCCAGGATGTCAGCCGCTTTTTCAAGCCAGTCACCTTCAAAAAGTTCAACCAGGCCCCTATCGCAGACTTTCGCAATACTGGGGTCGATGGGCAGCCTGGCCAGGACATCTATTTCATGCTGCCGCGCGATTTCCTCAATGTGACTTTCGCCGAATATTTGATGTTCTTTTCCACAGTCAGGACACTTGAAATACGCCATGTTTTCAACTATGCCGATAATCGGGATATCCATCATTTTGGCCATCTTAACCGCCTTGGACACTATCATTGAAACCAGCTCCTGGGGAGATGTCACAATTATAATCCCGTCAACAGGTATCGATTGAAACACGGTAAGAGCCACGTCCCCCGTTCCTGGCGGCATATCAATGAACATGTAATCCACATCGCCCCAGATAACATCTGTCCAGAACTGCTTTACCGTATTCCCGATAATGGGGCCCCTCCAGATAACCGGATCTGTTTCATTTGGCAACATCAGGTTTATCGACATAATATCGATGCCCATTTTACTCTTTGATGGGAGCAGGCCAAAATCATTCCCCGTAGCTTTCTCCTTGATACCAAAAGCCTTGGGTATAGACGGCCCTGTAACGTCAGCGTCAAGTATGGCCGTATTGTAGCCTCTCCTTTTCATCGTCACGGCGAGCAATGACGTCACCAGCGATTTGCCGACTCCTCCCTTACCGCTGACAATGCCGATGACTTTCTTCATATTGCTCAATTCGTGCGGCTTTGCTAAAAGATCTTTCGGTGTCTCCTTTCTTTCAGCGCAGTCTTCACCGCATGTGCCGCATTTTTGATCGCAATCTTTGCTCATTCTCTTTCTCCTTTATGATTATATTGTTTATCTAACTTCCGGTCGCCAGATACCGGATCTACCCCCCATTAATATCTTCAAAACTTATCCCTTCTAAAACCTGACAAGGCTCAATTAATGTCCAACAGCTCAGCTTTCGTCAGGTGTGATTTTGCCCGGCTCTGTTCCTGCGGCACCTGCCGCACCCGTGTAACTGCTCGATACCGTCACAAAGCTTGTAATCCCCGCCCTCGATTTTCAGTATATTTCCCTCGACCAAAGACGTCGCAACCTTCCTGCGGGCATCATTGTAGATCCTCTGGACAGTCGTGCGGGCGACGTTCATCCTTTCCGCGCAC
>CAZPXL010000182.1:0-4624 GCA_964591005.1 uncultured Eubacteriales bacterium | reverse complement strand
TGTCTGGGCCATAATATTTGCCGCGGGTTACCCGGTAAAAATAAGCGTTAATGAACTGAAACAGATCATATTATTGAGCATTCTTGGATACACCTTCAGTTCCACTTTGTTATTTTTATCCCTGGAATTACTAACCGCATCCCTGGCCTCGATCATTCTCTTTACGCACCCTGTGATGGTTACCCTGGCAGAGCGTTTGTTCTGCCGCTTGAAACTAAGCGCGATTAAAAGCACCGCCCTTGTTCTCGCTACTGTTGGGTTAGTGATGGTGCTTGGAACAGACATTAAAAATATCAATATTGTCGGAGTTGTTTTTGGACTGGGAGCAGCGGCAGCTTACTCGGCATATCTTATTTTGGGGAACAAAGCCGCGAAAGAAAGGCCTCCCGTTGTTACAATCGGTTATATGCTTCTTTTTGCAGCTGCCGGTTTTGATCTGTTTGCCCTGTCCACCGGGACATTAAACTTTATAATTACACCATCCGGATGGGGAAGTATTATAGGACTGGCTGTGTTTTCAACTGCCCTGCCCATAGTTTTTCTTTTTACCGGGATGCAGTGGATTGAAGCCAGCCGTGCTGCTATAATAAGCACATTTGAGCCGGTTTTTACCGTGTCCATTGCTTATGTCGTTTTATCGGAGTCACTGAGGCCGGTCCAAATGGTTGGCGGCATGATAGTACTGGCTGCCATAATAATTCTTCAGTCTGAAAAGTCAAAGACAACTTTAAGCCTGAAGGAAAATGATTAGTACTTAATATATTTTTTAATTGAATATGAGGAATACCATATGACTTTGATTTTACTCTCACTTTTCGCAGGCATTGCTTTAGGCGCTATCTGGCAAAAATCCCGCCGGAAGTTTTTAAAAAAGGCAAACCTGATCACCCTGGGGGGGCTTTATTTTTTACTAATTGCCATGGGCGCCCAGCTGGGTTCAAACCAGGAAATATTTTTGACCCTGGGATCAATGGGCATAAAAGCGCTCGTCATCGCTTTTTTAAGCATTGCCGGCAGTGTAATCATGTTACAGGCCTTCAGCGGGTTTATCCTTAGAGATATTAAACCATTGCACAAAGCAAGTAAGGACGGTGAAATAGTTTGATCTATTTCGTTGTCCTGTCGATTACCGCGGGCTTATTCCTCGGGCGCTGCGTACTTTCCGCCGACCTGGTAAGCCACCTTGATACCCTGACAACAGCGGCACTGTGTCTTTTACTTGTTGGTATCGGCATCGACATAGGGTGCAAAAAAGAGATCTGGCCGCGTTTGTGCTTAATGGGTTGGCGGGTAATACTAGTACCTGTTTTGGTTGCTGCCGGGAGTATACTGGGGTCTATCGCAGCGGGTTTTTTTCTTGGCATGCCCCTGAGAGAGGCGTCTGCAATCGGCGCCGGCTTTGGCTGGTACAGCCTTTCGGGCGTCCTGCTTACCCAGATACACAGCCTGGAGACAGGAACGCTGGCTTTCCTGACAAATGTAATGAGAGAGATTTTTTCATTTATACTTATTCCAATCCTGGCTGTTAAACTTGGCCGGTTGGCGGCCGTAGCCCCCGGGGGCGCTACCACCATGGACACTACCCTACCCCTTATTGCAAAATCCACTGACACGGACACCGCGATAATAGCGATTATCAATGGAACCACTCTTACAGCAATAGTCCCATTTTTGGTGCCATTATTAATTAACCTTAATTTCTAAAAACGCTGCAGCAATTTTTATACCGGGTCTTTATGGTGTTTTCTTCTATAATAAACTTTTATTATTTCACAACCTGCAGGAAAGTAATAATAATTGGCAAAATAATATAACTAAAAACTCTCTGAAAGAAGGCCATGGTCATGAAGGAAATTTATAAGATAAAGGAACCGGGCAGCGCACTGACCCACTTTGTGACATTTATCGCATCAATAGTAGGCCTTGTTTTCCTGATTATATTATCAAGAAACAACGTCTCCAAACTTGTCACCATGACAATTTACGGCATTAGCGTCATTTTTTTATACGGCGCCAGCTCTTTATATCACTGGGTAAAAGCGTCGCCGCAAAAAGTACGGATTTTAAGGAAGCTTGACCATGTTGCCATTTACCTGTTAATCGCCGGTTCATATACTCCCGTGTTCTACTATGGACTTACCGGGGCATGGAAATGGGCGATGCTGACTGCTGTCTGGACCCTGGCTTTAGCCGGAGTGTTACTCAAGATATGGTTTATACAGATCCCGCGCTATGTCTCCACGGTTTTTTATGTCACGTTGGGCTGGATCGCGCTGGTGCCTTTCCTGCAGCTTTTTAAAAACCTCCCTGCCGGGGCGGTTTATTTAATGATCACCGGCGGCGTCGCTTACACCATCGGAGCTGTTATTTATGCCACCCGTTGTTTTAATTTCTTTCCCAACCGCTTCGGTTTCCATGAAATATTTCACCTTTTTGTAATGGCGGGAAGCATCATCCACTTCTTTATGATGCTGGAATATTTTGTACCGCTATAAGTTGAATAAAGTCTCTATGGTGATGAACCCGCGGGCTTCTGCAACCACCTGTATAGCAGGTGGTTTTCGTTATACAAAAAGTGCGACAGTGGAGAACCGTCCCCCTGTCGCACTTTTATTATTATGTTGAAGTGCTTGTTTTAGTTGTCCTGCTACCGCTTTTGCCGGTTTTACTGGGTTTTGCTTCAGACCCGTCATCATCCTCCACAGGTGTGAAGATTACCGTAGGGCTTGAACTGTCTGCAGGGTCTGGGCTGTCCGTGCCGTCTGTTGTGCCCGGCTTGGGTTTTGTCCCCGGTATAACCGGATTTTGACCGGTCGTGGCGGACCCGTCCTGCTCTTTTGTATCTTCATTCTGCTCTTCTTCCTCAGCCTCTTCGGGAGGAGCATACTGTCCGGTTAGCGGTGTATTCAGCACAATATCGGTGGTAATCTCCCCGTTGAAAAGCTTAGCCACCATCACCCTGGCTTCTGACGGATCAACACCCCAGTAACTTCCGTCACCAATCGTTATATTTCTTCCCGGCAGGGTCTGGGCAACCATGTTGTAATTTTCAATATTACTGAAAGTTGAAGCCATTTTAATCATGTCGCTGGTGCCTAAATTAGTCTTCACATACTTGTTTATTTCAGGGATTAACTTCGGCAGCTTGGGTATGGTGCTGGGTTGGAGCATTTCCTTGGCCAGCGCCATCAAAAACACCTGCTGGTGCTTGGTACGGTCTATGTCTCCCTGTACATAGCCGCGGTACCTGACGTACTGGAGCGCTTTATCACCGTCCAGCCGCTGCAGGCCTTTTGTCAGGTATATTTCGTTGTCCAGATCGGTCACGTCTTCATGGTACATGTTCTGCTCAACGTCAATGGTGACGCCGCCCAGCGTGTCCACGATATCCTTGAAGCCGCTGAAATTAGTCAAAACGTAATACTTGATCGAAACTCCCAGCAGCTCGGAAACAACCTTCGTGGTAAGTT
This sequence comes from uncultured Eubacteriales bacterium, assembly GCA_964591005.1. Taxonomy (GTDB): domain Bacteria; phylum Bacillota; class Desulfotomaculia; order Desulfotomaculales; family Pelotomaculaceae; genus Syntrophopropionicum. Next base: position 1,154 of record CAZPXL010000182.1, on the reverse strand, counting down.
CCGGACCGCCGTAAACACTGGCGCTGTTGATTTTATCCCAGCCGTGTCCGGGTATGTTAACCCTGGTGTCACGCGGGATGGAAAGCAGGGCTATCTGCTTGGTCTTGGGGTCGATGCTGGCCATGATGATCGAATCGCTCCGCGCCATGGTTTCCCCCTGCCGGGCGTCGATCCCCAGCAGCAGCACATTGGTGCGTTTCCCGCTTGACACGGGAGAAGTTATGAAACCGGGCGCATCGGGATTCAGTATTTTGTTTATCTCGTAATAGCCCGCGGCCAGCAGGGCTATCAACAGCAGCCCACAGATAATAAAAGGTACTTTTCTTTTAAGCCTCCGCTTGGGTCTGTTCACTTCATTCCACCTCGTTTAGTATGCAGTCGCTCCAATAATGAATCCAACTACTTACTGCCCGTCTTCCCGCGGTATTACCAGCAGGTGGTTGTTGGGAACCGCACTGCCGGCGATAATATCCGCTCCCGAGGTAATATCGGGAATACCGTTTCCGACAGGGTCAATAACTACCGCTTGTCCGCGCCTGACAATTATTTCTGTTCCCGCATGGCCCTTTAAAACCCGGCCCGTTTCTAATTCAACAACTTTCCACTGGACATACTGGTCAACATAACTCTGGGTTACCAGAGGGTCGCCGCTGCCTCCCGGGTCGCTTTCCGCGCCGGCAAACGCTGTATAAACCGTAAATAGTCCCGCTGCAATCAGCAAAACCAGGATGATCGTTTTTATTTTATTCAATCTCATTATGACTCCCCCCTGGCAAAAAAGTTCGACATGGCCGCTTTAAATCCTGCTTTAACCCCGCCGTACGGGATCGGACTGTGAGTCTGTATTGATAAATTGTATATCATGTTTTGTAACCTTGCAAGATGGAATTCACTCCAAATATCTGCATTGGCAATCTTGCATATCCCCGGTACGCGACTTAAGCCGCACCTGCAGTTGTCGGCTGCCAATCTTCAGGTGTGGGGCGGGATTTATCCGCCAATACTCTCTGTTAAAATTTTAGACGCTATACGGACTTCAAAAGTTCAGCCGCCAGTGCGGCGTTTTTTAATGCCTCGGCACGCAGGGGCGCCAACTGAGCCTTGAGCCCCGCGCTGATCCTGTCCCGGTTATCCAGGACATTCTTTATTCCAGA
>CAZPXL010000181.1:2868-4638 GCA_964591005.1 uncultured Eubacteriales bacterium | reverse complement strand
TTCCGGATATGCGCCTGCCCATACAATACGCCATGACTTACCCGCAGCGCCTGAACGGACCTGCGTCAAGGCTGAAAATGGCGGACTTAAAGGGGCTGACCTTCGAGGCGCCGGATGTCGATAGGTTTCCCTCCCTGCGCCTGGCATTCGAGGCCGGCCGCACAGGCGGCACAATGCCTGCCGTGCTGAATGCATCCAACGAGGTGGCCGTGGAATCGTTTTTAAAAGGAGCGCTGTCTTTTAAGGATATTCCAAAGGTTGTCGAAGGTGTTATGCTAAAACATAAGACACTGCAAACACCGGTATTGGAAGAAATTATGGAAGCCGACCTCATGGCAAGGAAAACGGCTGAAAAAATCATTAAAAACCTAACTTGAAGTACTTTGAGGTGCTGTAATGTTAACATTTATCGCTTCTGTTTTTGTCTTCGGGCTGCTGATATTTTTCCACGAGTTCGGCCACTTTATCGTAGCGAAACTGGTGGGGATCAAAGTTTACGAGTTCAGCCTCGGTTTTGGTCCCAAACTTTTAGCGCTGCCCAGGGGTGAAACATCCTATAACCTGCGCCTGTTCCCCCTTGGCGGGTTTGTCCGCATGGCGGGGATGGATCCGAACGAAGAAATTGATGAAAAAGATCTGGACCGTGGTTTTAACCGGAAAACAGTCGGGCAGAGAGTTGCTGTTATCTTCGCCGGGCCGTTTATGAACTTCTTTTTGGCCGCGCTGCTGTTTGCCGTGGTTTTTGCTTCACAAGGCCAGCCTATTGCATCAAGCGGGACCGGGATCGGGGACGTTAACCCCGGTTATCCGGCGCAGATTGCCGGTCTTGCCGCCGGTGACAAAATTGTGTCCGTTGACGGAAAACCCGTTGATAATTGGGCTGATTTGGTAACCTTTATTAACGAAAGACCTGAACAAGACATTTCTGTTGTCGTGCTCAGGGACGGTTCGGAACTGCAGTTTGAATTAAGGACTGTAAGTGCCGAAGACGGCCGTGGGTTAATCGGGATTTACCCTGCGGAAGAATATGTCAAGGTAGGCCTCCTGCAGTCAATTTCGCTGGGAATAGAATGGACCGGCAGGTTTACGGCGGTTATTATGGAGTTTATATCTAAAATGATATTCGGGCAAACTCCTGCCGAACTGGGCGGACCGGTGCGGGTGGTCAGTGAAATTGGCAAGGCGGCGCAGATCGGATTTATAATTCTGCTGAAGCTCGCAGCCATATTAAGCATAAACCTGGGTTTATTCAACCTTTTCCCAATACCGGCCCTGGACGGCAGCCGTATTCTATTTCTGTTCTGGGAAAAAATCAGGAGGCGTCCGGTCGACCCGGTTAAGGAAAATTTCATTCACCTGGTTGGGTTCGGCCTGCTTCTGTTGTTGATGGTGATAATAACGTATAATGACATACTGCAGGTATTTACTTTGGATAATGGAGTTGGACAACAGTAGTAACGAGACTGATTGTTTAAGTGTTACACTGACAGCGGAACGGGGACACCTTCATGACGATACTTGTATATGTATGAGTTACTCAGACAGAGGAAAGGGGACACACCTCTGTTTGGGGCCTGCCTTCGCAGACGAGGTATGTCCCCGATGGTATGGCGGGGTCTGTGATGCTAAACCAGTGATTGATGTGGGTGGTTTTTGTGGATAGAAGAAAAACTAAGCCGGTTTTTGTAGGTAATGTGCAGGTCGGCGGCGGCGCCCCGATCAGCGTGCAGTCAATGACCAAGACAGATACCAGGGATCCGGTGTCTACAA
>CAZPXL010000181.1:0-2768 GCA_964591005.1 uncultured Eubacteriales bacterium | reverse complement strand
CCGATCAGCGTGCAGTCAATGACCAAGACAGATACCAGGGATCCGGTGTCTACAATTGAGCAGATCAACCAACTGGCGGAAGGCGGCTGCGAGATTATCCGCGCGGCGGTACCGGATGTAGAGGCGGCAGCCGCTTTGCCGGAGATACTCAAAGGAACCGGCATTCCCCTTGTTGCCGACATCCACTTTGATCACCGGCTGGCACTGGAAGCTGTAAAAGCAGGTGTGCACGGGTTGAGGATTAACCCGGGGAATATAGGCGACAGAAACAAGGTGGAAGAGGTTGTAAGGGCGGCGCAATGCCAGGGCATACCAATCCGTATCGGCGTAAACGCCGGTTCTCTGGAAAAAGAACTCCTTGCAAAATACGGCGGAGTAACACCAGCCGCCATGGTAGAAAGCGCTATGCGCCATATTAATATTCTTGAAGATCTGAACTTTACAAATATTAAGTTGTCACTAAAAGCGTCTAATGTGCCGCTAATGCTCGATGCCTACCGCCTGATGGCCCAAAAAGCAGATTACCCTTTACATATCGGAGTTACCGAGTCCGGCACAGTCCGTTCCGGCATGGTTAAATCAGCTGTAGGCATAGGAATACTTTTATCAGAGGGCATAGGCGACACCATCCGGGTTTCCCTTACCGGACATCCGGCCCACGAAGTAAGAGCCGGCTTCGACATATTGAGGGCGCTGGGACTGCGCAGCAGGGGTGTGGAGTTTATTTCATGCCCGACCTGCGGCCGCACTGCGATAGACTTAATTAAGATTGCCGGGGAAGTTGAGGAAAAACTGCAGTGGGTGGACAGGCCGCTTAAGATAGCAATAATGGGCTGCGTTGTAAACGGTCCCGGTGAAGCACGGGAAGCTGATGTCGGCATTGCCGGGGGTAAGGGGTTCGGCCTCGTATTTCGCAAGGGGGAAATACTCCGCAAGGTGCCGGAAGAAAATTTGGTGGAAGAACTTTTAAAAGAGATCGAGACATTAGATTAGGAGGAATTACATGCGAGCGACAGCGTTATTGGCGCCGACACTAAGAGAGGCGCCGGCTGATGCGGAGGTTGTCAGTCACAGGTTATTACTGCGCGCGGGTTTTATCAGGAGGGTGGCAGCCGGGGTGTACAACTACCTGCCGCTTACTATGCGCGTCCTTAAAAAGATAGAGGGGATCATCCGGGAGGAAATGGACCGGCAGGGCGGCCAGGAACTGCTGATGCCTATAATGCAGCCGGCGGAACTCTGGCAGGAATCCGGCCGGTGGGATGTATACGGCCCGGAACTTTTTCGCCTGAAAGACAGGCATGACCGGGATTTCGCCCTTGGGCCCACCCACGAGGAAGTAATAACGACGCTGGTGCGGGGAGAAGTCAATTCATACAAACAGCTGCCGCTTTTACTTTACCAAATCCAGAATAAATACAGGGATGAAAGACGCCCGCGGTTTGGCCTGATGCGCGGCAGGGAATTTATCATGAAAGACCTTTATTCATTTGACCGGGACGAAAAAGGTCTGGAAATCAGTTATATGAAAATGCATGAGGCGTATACCAGGATATTCCAGCGCTGCGGCCTGCGCTTTCGTCCCGTGGAAGCTGATTCAGGCGCCATTGGTGGCAACGAGAGCCATGAGTTTATGGTACTGGCTGACTCCGGCGAGGCCTCGGTTCTGTTTTGTGAAAACGATACGTGCGATTATGCAGCCAACGTCGAGAGGGCGGCTCAGATAAGTTCGCCGGTTAATGCCAAAGAAGGATTGAACAAGCTTACCGAAAAAGAAACGCCGGAATGCCGCACGGTCGAAGAAGTAACCCGGTCCCTTGGCATCCCCCCGCAAAAAATCATAAAAACACTGCTCTATGAGACAGAAAATGAAGTAATCGCTGTACTCGTCAGGGGTGACCGTGAAGTAAACGAAATAAAACTGCTTAACACGCTGGGATGCCTGAGGGTGGACCTGGCCGGAGAAAACACGATTTTAAAGGTAACCGGGGCAGCGAGAGGGTTTTCCGGGCCGGTTGGCTTAAAAGGAGTTAAAATAATAGCGGACCTTGAGGTGGCGTCTATGGCCAATGCCGCCGCCGGAGCCAACAGGGAACATTACCACTACATAAACGTCAACCCCGGCCGCGATTTTTCCATAGATATATTAACTGATGTCAGGATGGTGGAGGCCGGTGAACCATGCCCCCGCTGCGGCCAAAAGTTAAATGAAACAAGGGGTATCGAGGTCGGCCAGATATTTAAACTGGGCGTTAAATACAGCAAGATACTGGGGGCGACTTACCTGGACGAAAGCGGGAAGGTCAGGCCGGTAATCATGGGCTGTTACGGGATCGGCGTCACCAGGACCATGGCGGCCGCCATCGAACAGAACAACGACCAGGACGGCATCATCTGGCCGGCGGCTATCGCGCCTTTTCAAGCAGTAATCGTACCTGTTAACACCAAAGACGCTGAGCAGGCCGTTCTGGCCGAAAAAATATATATGCGGCTGACAACCGCGGGCGTGGAGACGCTTCTGGACGACCGGACAGAGCGGGCGGGCGTCAAATTTAAAGACGCCGACCTGATCGGCTACCCGCTGCGGATCACCGTGGGTTCAAAAGCCGTGTCGGAAAAGACATTTGAAGTGAAGGTGCGCCGGTCCGGGGAAATAACCATGGTACCCGAGGAAAAACTGGAACAAACAGTGCTGGAATTGCTTAGAGAGCTGTAATTGAGACGTGAGACGTGACACCCATGTTGCGATACTGATTGTTTGGGTTGAT
>CAZPXL010000180.1:0-4652 GCA_964591005.1 uncultured Eubacteriales bacterium | reverse complement strand
TCCTGTTGGCAACTCACTCACGCCACCAACTCCACATTCATTTCATTCATCAAGGTATCCAGTTCCTTTCCAAACAAGCCCCAGGCTTTCTGCAAGCCACCCTTGTCGGCGAGTTCGGCGTAATCAAAATCGTTGCGGCTGATGCTGCAACTGCTGGCGATGTGGTCTTTCATCAGGCGCAGCCATTCGGTCTGCTCCGGCGTAAAGGCCGTGCCGCGCTGAGCGTTGTGGCGGAAGATCCACGTCTGAAAGCGCTTGTCCACGTCGTCTGCAAAGGGTTTGAGTTCGCTGTCCATCCCAAGGGCGAAGCGTACCAAAGACACCAGGTCAGTAAGCTGGCGTTTGCGGTCGGCCCCTTTTACGACAGAGGTCTGCACGCGGGCATAGGCGCTCCACAGCCGCTCGGTGGTGAGCATCAGCGGCGGTTTGCTCAAGTGCTCGTGCAGCTCTTCAAGCATGTCAAAGGTGAGTGCGCGGCGCTGGTACGGCTGCTGGTAGAAAAAGCCCAGCGCGGTGATTTCATCCTTGTGCTGCGCGATGTAGTCGGCAAAGGTCTGGATGACCGCCTTGGCCTGAGTTTCGGCCTGCTCGCTGAAGCCGGAGAAAGTAACCTGATCGAGGTTGATATGGTCGATGATCTGTTCGCGCTCGCGGCGGGCATTTTCGATCCCGTCGCGTAGTTCCGGTTTATCGAAAGGCGCACAGGCAGCAGCCAAGCGCTCGGCGCGGGCGGCTTCAATCTCCTCGGGCAGCAGGGTGTCTTCAGATCGCCTGCGCTTTGTCGTCCAACTGTTTGGCCAGGCGCACCAGACGATTGGCGAGTGAGAGCACGGTGTCGTCGTCGCGGCTACCCATGGCCAGGCCTTGCAGCAAGTCTTTCAGCGCCACGCCGGGTTTTTTTTCTAGAGGGCGACTTTCGGTTTTGAGGCTTTTTTCCACGCCCACGGCATCTATCAGCACAAAGCGGGTTTTGGCGCCGTCTGCGCTGTTGCTTACGCGCTTGAGGCTATCGCCATCCAGGCTGCGCACGCCCCGGCCCTTCATCTGCTCGTAGTAGCCCTTGCTGCGAACGTCGCGCATGAACAGCAGCACTTCCAGCGGTTTCACGTCGGTGCCGGTGGCGATCATGTCCACGGTCACAGCAATGCGCGGGTTGTAGTCGTTACGGAAACTGCTGAGGATGCTGTCGGCGTCTTCCTCGGCGCGGTAGGTAATCTTCTTGCAGAAGGCATTACCTTGCCCGTAGACCTCACGGACGATATTGATGATGTCGTCGGCGTGGCTGTCGGTCTTGGCGAAGATGAGGGTTTTCGGCGTCTCCTTGCGCGCCGGGAAAATCTGCGTTTCCACGGCTGTTTTCATGGCCTGGATGACTTTGCGGATCTGGCTGATGTTGACCACCGAGCGGTCCAGCTCCTTGCCGGTGTAGGCGGTGTCTTCCTCGGTTTCGCGCCAGCGCTTCTTGCGGGTCTGACGATCGCGGTGATCCACCCATTCTTTGGCCTTCAGCTCAGCCCCTTTCTGGGTGATCTCGGTTTCGATCTCGTACACGTCGTAGCCGACGTTGACACCATCCGCCACGGACTGCTCGTAGGTATATTCGGCAACGATGTTTTCGTTGAAAAAGCCGAAGGTGCGTTTATCCGGCGTCGCGGTGAGGCCAATCAGGCTGGCATCGAAGTAGTCGAGCACCTGTTTCCAGAGGTTGTAGATGCTGCGGTGGCATTCGTCGATGATGATGAAATCGAAGGCCTCCACTGGCACAGCCGGGTTGTAGCGCACCAGCTTTTCCTGCTTGGCCGTTTGCTGCACCTCGTTAAGCGAAACGTCCTCAGCCGACTCATCAATCGGCTCGCCACTCAGAATCGAATACATGCGCTGAATGGTGCTGATGCACACCTGCGAATGCGGATCGATGTTGGACGAGGCCAACCGCTGCACGTTGTACAGCTCTGTGAACTTGCGGCCATCGTCCGGCGGCGTATAGGCCATGAACTCCTGATGCGCCTGCTTGCCGAGGTTGCGGGTATCAACCAGGAACAGGATACGCTTTGCGCCGCCGAACTTGAGCAGGCGGTAGACCGAGGTGATGGCGGTGAAGGTTTTACCCGCGCCAGTGGCCATGTGCACCAGCGCACGGGGCTTGTTCTGTGCGAGTGATTTTTCCAGCCCGGTCACAGCGCTGATCTGGCAATCGCGCAGGTTGCGTTCGGGGAGTGCAGGCATTCTCTCAGCCAAACGGCGACGCAGGGTTTCGCTTTGTGCGAGCCACGTGGCGAGTGTTTCCGGCTTGAAAAAGTGGAAGATTTCGCGCGAACGCGGCACCGGGTCGGCACCATCGGTGAAGCGAATGATCTGGCCAGTGGCCTCGAAAAGAAAGCGTAACGGGGAGCTGTCCTTGCGCCATTTGAGAGTGGCGTTGGCGTAGCGCTCGGTTTGACTTTCGGTGACGGTGAGGTTTTCACCGGCGCTGTCTTTTTTGGCTTCAATGACACCCACCGCTTTGCGGTGGACGAACAGCACGTAATCTGCCGGGCCGGTATCGGTGGGGTATTCACGCACAGCTACGCCCACCGCAGCACCGAGGTTGAACTGATTCATGTCCTGAATAACCCAGCCCGCCTGCTCCAGCTTTTGGTCGATCTGCTGGCGTGCTTTGGATTCTGGTGTCATGTGCCCTCCCTCCGCATTGTGAACAGGTCTATTGCCCACCCTTCATCGCTCGTAGACCATATAAACCTTTGATTGATGGGACCGATCCCACACGCGCGCGCCAGCGGTAAACGGTGCCTTTCACCACACCCGGATTACGAGCAAGACAAATCGCTGTGACCCACGGTTTGTCGTTCATGAGTTTGGTATTCGACGCGCTGCCTCAAAATAGTTTCAAATAGTCACAAGTCTAACCGGAGGTGACTGCCATGGCCATCAACTCCAGGGACGAAAGTTTGGCTTGTGAAACGTTCCACGTGCGAAAGTGGTGCGATCCACCAACCAAGGAACTATGCGTATGACGCAATGCTCCGATCGACCCTTATCTCGCCCGTGCGTTCACCAGCCACGTCAAGCTGGCTCGGCTGCAGAAACTGGCCGACGCCCCCTTCGTACATGAGCCGGACGCCATCTACCAGAGCCACGTCAGTCACCTCGGCTGATGGATCAGACACTGGATGGCCTGTTCGCGATCTTCGACGGGTAGGCCGAGTAAGAAACGCAGTAATGAACACCCTTCTCAAACCCTCGCCAGCCCAACGTGTGCTGCCGCAGACTGTCGTCTGCTTGCCATACCGTCGCGGCCGATGCGCGGAACTTTGACACTATCTGGCAGACAATCATGCCCGCGCGGGGAAACACTGGAGATACACACCACATGAACAGCACGAATTGCCAATGCCGAGTTCCCAACTCGCCTCGGACCTTGGCACAGCAGATCGACATCGGCGTGACAGAAAACTTCTGGTACATCAGCTGCTTGCGTTGCTCCATTTGCAGCACACCGTGGCTGCGCGCATTCATGGAGCACGAAGCGTTTTCCAGAAGTGGCCGGCACTACCGAGCGCCAGTGACCGACGAAGTGCTCATTGACGTCGACCCTGAACGCGCGCTAGCCATTCTTGACGAAGGGGCTTTCAAGATCGCCGGAGGCAGTTACTTCAACGGTGTTGAGACCGTGGTAAGGGGCCCTGGAAAGCTGGTATCGAGCCCGTAATGCGATTTAGTCACCGCATGTCATTAGCATCCTGCTCCGACTCATTGAGCGTGCGCCCAAAATTGATCGCCCTGCAAGGCGGCCATAGATACAAAGGTGACGTAGATGGCTTCAAAGCCCAGGTCTTCGATGACCTTGGCGGACAGTGCGTTGAAGGGGCCAGGGACGAGCACGCCCCGGCGTGCTTCTGCCAGTGCTTTGAGGGTCTTGCGAGTGGAAATGCGTTCGTTCTTTACTGTGTCCTTATAAAGTAGTTACCAGGCACACGGACCCAGCCTTCCATTAATACGCGTGCACTGCGGCTCATCAAAGCCGCGGTGACTTTCCATTGACCATCCTGGAGTTCAGCCTGGGCCCCCACGCGCAGCGTGCCGGAGGGGTGACCGAAGCATACGGCCTCCCGAGTCCCACCGCCTGCTGCAAGGTTGACCAGCGTGCCGGGGATGGCGGCAGCGGAGCCGATGGCGACGGCCGCCGTGCCCATCATCCACGTCACTCGCTTGTACCACCCTGCCGCTGGATGCGGTGTAGGTGGTGGCGGGCGCGACAAAGGCCACCTTGGGGGTGTGCTGGCGCTTGGCGGCCTCGGCAACGTCTTTGATCAGACCCATCTTTACGGCACCGTGGGCGCGGATAGCTTCGAAGCGCGCAAGCGCCTGCGGGTCGCCGTTGATGACGCCTTGCAACTCGATGCCGGAGTAGCCGATGTCGGCTGCATTGATAAAGATGGTGGGGATGCCCGCGTTGATGAGTGTGGCACGCAGCGTACCCACGCCGGGCACCACCAGATCGTCCACCACCTGACCGGTGGGGAACATCGCACCGTCACTGCCATCGCCGTCATCGGCCGGGTCCAGAAACTCGAGCGCCACCTCGGCAGCCGCAAAGGTCACGCCGTCGAGTTCAAAATCGCCCGTCTCCTGGACCTGTCCGTCGGTGATGG
>CAZPXL010000179.1:0-4687 GCA_964591005.1 uncultured Eubacteriales bacterium | reverse complement strand
CCCCGCTGGAACCAGCATGCGGTCTCTTACCCTGCTGTTGATCTGCACAACTATCGTTATTTCATCTTCTACAATTGCCTCCGGGTCATATGACGGCCAGCTCTGCAGGTGAACGCTCCCCTGATGTCCGGTGGCCTCCCATATTTCCTCGGTGATGTGTGGGGCGAAAGGCGCCAGCAACAGCAGCAGCGAGTCCACCGCTTCCTTCAGGACAGCGGGGTCGCGGTCACATTCGGGTACCTCTTTGAATTGGTACAGCGCGTTAACGAGCTCCATAATGGCGCTGACCGCCGTGTTGAAATTAAAACGGGTGCTGATGTCTTCCGTTACCTTCTTAATGGTTTTATGGGTAATACGGCGCATTTCCCGGTTTATTCCCACAAGGTTCGGGGCAGTTCTGCCCGGCGCTTTTTTCAAGGTTTCCGCCAGAGGTTCAACCAGCCGCCAGACGCGGTTCAAAAACCGGTAGCAGCCTTCCACCCCCTGGTCGCTCCACTCCAGGTCGCGTTCAGGCGGCGCCGCGAAGAGAATAAACATCCTCGCCGTGTCAGCTCCGTAACGGGCGATAATATCTTCCGGGCTGACCACGTTGCCTTTTGATTTTGACATTTTCGCCCCGTCTTTTAAAACCATCCCCTGGGTAAGCAGGTTGGTGAAGGGTTCCTGGTTGCTTACCAGGTCCAGGTCGTTGAGCACTTTGGTAAAGAAACGTGAATATAAGAGGTGCAGAATAGCGTGTTCAACGCCGCCGATATACTGGTCCACCGCCAGCCAGTAATCAACCTTGGCTTTATCCCACGGGCCGTCTGTTTCTCTCGGGCTGGTATAGCGGTAGTAATACCAGGAGGAGCACATGAAGGTATCCATCGTGTCGGTTTCCCTTTTTCCAGGCCCGCCGCAGACCGGGCAGGTCGTGTTCACAAAATCCGGGCACTCGGCCAGGGGCGACCGGCCGGTCGGCTTAAACTCAACGTTCATGGGGAGCAGTACCGGCAGATCTGCTTCAGGCACCGGCACAATCCCGCAGACATCGCAATAAATGATCGGGATGGGAGCGCCCCAATAGCGCTGGCGGGAGATCAGCCAGTCCCTGAGCCTGTATGTCACCCTGAACCTGCCCAGGCCTTTTTCTTCCAGATAACTGGTAATATTTTTGATCGCATCTTTATTGGGCTGCCCGTTAAATGAGCCGGAGTTAACGAGATATCCTTCCTCATCATAGGCCGACTCCATTTTATCCGGATCCAGGTCCACCCCCGCGGGCTGGATTACCACCCGGACCGGGTAATTATATTTCCTGGCGAATTCAAAGTCACGCTGGTCGTGGGCCGGCACACCCATAACACACCCAGTCCCATATTCTAAAAGAACGTAATTGGCTATCAGGACCGGCATTTTTTCTCCGGTCAGGGGATTTATACAGTGGGCTCCCAGCGGCAGGCCGACTTTCTCCACCTCGGTGGAAGTACGGTCTATTTCGCTCAGGTTTTTTACTTTCCGGATAAAGTCTTTTATTTCGGCTTCTTTTTCTGTGCCGGCTATCAGTTTCTCCACCAGCGGGTGCTCAGGCGCCAGGACCATGTAGGTTACCCCGAATACCGTATCCGGGCGGGTAGTATAAACTGTTATGATATCTTCCAGACCGTCCACCTGAAAGTCGATTTCCGCGCCTTCACTGCGGCCAATCCAGTTTTCCTGCATGATCTTAACTTTATCAGGCCATCCTTCAAGGAGGTCCATATCTTTAAGCAGGCGGTCGGCGTAATCGGTAATTTTAAAAAACCACTGGGCCAGCTCCCGCTTCTCAACTGTAGTCTTGCAGCGTTCGCAGCCCCCGTTTACAACCTGTTCGTTGGCCAGCACCGTGGCGCAGTCCGGGCACCAGTTTACGGCTGACAGCTTTTTATAGGCCAGACCTTTATGGTAGAGCTGTAAAAAGAGCCATTCCGTCCAGCGGTAGTACTCCGGGTCACAGGTGGCAAACTCTCTGTTCCAGTCATAGCTGATGCCCAGCTGTTTCAACTGTTCCCGCATATTGTTTATATTGTCTATGGTCCATTCGGCGGGATGGATGCCGCCGTGCTTGATGGCGGCGTTTTCAGCGGGCAGGCCGAAGGCGTCCCAGCCCATCGGGTGAAGCACATGGAATCCCTTCATGGTTTTGAAACGGGCTACAACGTCTCCTATGGAATAGTTCCTCACGTGCCCCATATGCAGTTTCCCCGAAGGATAAGGGAACATTTCCAGACAGTAATACTTCTGCCTGTCGGAAAAGTCCGGCACGGCGTAAATATCGTCTTCAGCCCACCGCTCCTGCCATTTCTTTTCTACTTCATTAGAATCATACTTTACTTTCAATTTGGTTCCCCCTTGATTGCTCCAGCTCCAAAATATCTGGCTATACCTAATTTAATATCTCACATCTTATCGATAAGTGCAAATAAAATTGGGCCGCGGGACGTGGGTCGCGGGACGTGAGATTAAGGTATGCCTTAAGGATTAAAACCTTTTATCCCAAGTCTTATAATATTTAAGAGGCGAGAGTACCCGTACGCATACAGCCAAAATTACACTTTTTATAATCTCTCATATCTTACATCTAAATACCAGAGCTGCAAACGAGACAGGAGAACTGTCCTCCTGTCTCATCTCTGTCTCATTGGGTAATGGGTTGCGGGCCATAAAAAAAATAAAAAACCTCTGCGCCCCTGCAGGGACGAGAGGTTTAACCCGCGGTACCACCCTTTTTGGCAAAGATTAATTAATGGTGGAGCTGGCGGGGATTGAACCCGCGGCCTCTTCCATGCCAAGGAAGCGCGCTCCCACTGCGCCACAGCCCCATCTTTACCCTCTTAAAGCTATAACGGCGCCACCGGACCGGAGTACTTAAATCTTCCCCCGGACAGCTCAAAGGCGAGTTTCGGCAGCCCCGCCCGCCGCCTTGCACCTGCCGGCGGCTCTCTAAAAGAACTGCGCTGCTTACTGCTCCTCATCATTGCCTTGAAAACTAAAACTGAAAATTATTATAAGACATACGCCCACATATGTCAACAACACAGAACAATTTGACCTGGGGACGGAGAATCAGCCCACCCACGTCAACTATGCAAATTCTTTCACCGGAACGCCGACGATCCTGGCGTCACCCCACAGGCGCTCCAGGTTATAAAACTCCCTTTCAGCTCCCTGAAATACATGGATAATAACATCACCATAATCCAGCAGCACCCAGTTGGCTTCCCTGAAGCCTTCCCGGCGAAGAGCAAGCATCCCGCTTTTCTTCAGTTCCTCCTGAATGTTCTCCGCAATCGCCTGAACCTGGGTACCGGAACGGCCGCTGCAGATTATAAAATAATCGGCAATTATTGACACTTCACTGATATCAAGCACCGTCACGTCCAATGCCTTCCTGTTTTCCGCAGCCTGCACAGCAATATTTACAACTGCTTGTGGACTTAATGGCAATGCCACTCCCCCTTGTAATATTAATTTTTGTTAACAGCTTACTTATTCTTTATTTCAGGCAAAGTTCCTTCCGGACTACAGATCCAGTTATTAAGAATATGCCCGTATTTGACCCTTGATATAAACCATGCCGTCGGCCAGTGCCACCAGGTCGTCATTTTCATCCCTTACCTCCAGGCGGTAGAGACCGGTCTTCCTGGTCAGTTTCATCTCTGTGGCAACAGCGGTAAGTACAGCGCCCTCAGTGGTTGCCTTCAAAAAATTTATACTTACGGTAAGCGCTAGCGCCAGAGGTCCGTGAGAATTGCTGGCAGCGGCAAAAGCAATATCGGCCAGCGCAAAAACTGTGCTGCCGTGGGTTAATCCCGCTCCGTTCAGCAGCTCCGGCGTTACTTTCAGGGTTGCCCTGGCATAACCCGGTTTTATTTCTGTAAGCCTGATGCCCAGATGTTTGGCCAAGGCGTCTTTTTCCAGGCGCTGTCTGCAAATTTCAATATTATCGCTAATTTTCCCTGCCCTCCTTTGTATGACCTCACTAAAAGTTCTCTTCTAAACCAGTATCATATAGTATTCGTTTAAAGCCTCTTGTTGTCCTCCCTGCTTCAAATAAAAGCAACCCGTGCAGGTTAAATATACACGGGCGTGTAAAGTCTTTTTATTATTTTTTGATATAAATACTGATAACGCTTGTTGCTAAGACATTCCTTCCGCCCTGTCTTCTCTGGATTTTGCTTCGTTGACAGTAATAACTCTGCCATTGAGTTCGGTGCCGTTCATTGCGGCGATCATAGATTCCGCGTCTTCGTCCCGGACTTCAACAAAACCAAAACCGCGGGAGCGACCGGTTTCTCGATCAGTAATAACGCGGCTACTCAAAACTTCTCCATGCGCGGAGAAAGCATCAGCCAAATCTTCTGCCTTGGTAGCCCACGGTAGATTTCCTACGTACAGGGTACGCGCCATTCACTAATCACCTCTTTCCCAAAGAAACTTTTTTTCTTGAAGCTATTATTTACAAAAGAAAATAACCTGATGCAATCTTAACCAGGCAAAGATTTTTCCAAATTTCATTACCTGTACAAATTATTTTTTATTATATAATCCTCCACAGATTCGGGAAGCAGGTATTTTATTGGCTTTCCTTCGCGCACACGCTGCCTGATGTCAGTTGAGGAGATAGCCAGGGCAGGCACTTCCATGTAGGATATATTTTGTTTCAAAG
>CAZPXL010000178.1:0-4725 GCA_964591005.1 uncultured Eubacteriales bacterium | reverse complement strand
CTGCTTGGCGTTTTGGTCCTGGGTTTCCAGCGAAAAGCTCTTCATATCAGCCAGAGCCCCCTCCAGGTTGGCAAGAGTGGTGTGCACCTTTTGGCCGATGGTCATAAGCAGACCCTCCTTTCTTTAGTTGAAAATATTTTGTCCGGATATAGTTCTAAATATTTCGCTTTTTATATTTAACATGAAATCATTTCAATTTTTCTCTTGATTAATGTTGTAATTGTCAATTGGCAAGAAAGATCATAAAATTATGTTTAATACCATCTGAGGGCAGAACTATTGTGAAGAGTATCTATATAGCAAGGTTTGATAACATTTAAAGGAGGAAAAAGTGGAGAATAACGCTACAAGTTTAAAGAGCATAAATGTAAATCTGCTTGGTTTTTATACTGCAATCCTTACAACCATAGTTACTGCAGTGACCTTTGGTATAGCAATTTTTACGCCGCCCTTGTCTGGTCCGTTTTGTGCCGGTTCGTGTATCGAATATCCATATGCCGGAATTATTTCTCGTTTTCCCAGAGATTATATTTGGATGTATCCAGCAATGTTATTAACCTTAATTTATGTTGTACTTATGGTGTGTGTTTACCATTACGCTGCCAGGGAGAAAAGAATATTCGGCCAAATGGGACTGTCCTTTGCCATAATCGCAGCAACTGTATTATTGATAGACTACTTTATTCAAATATCTGTGATACAGCCCAGCCTGTTAAATGGGGAATTAGATTCAATTGCCATGTTAACACAGTATAACCCTCATGGGTTTTTTATCGCCCTAGAGGAAATAGGATACCTGATAATGAGCATTTCTTTCCTATGTATAACTCCAATTTTTTCGGGAATCAACAAGTTGGAAACCGCGATTCGATGGACCCTTGTTTTTAGTTTTGTTGTGACAATCACCTCTCTTGTTTTAATATCAGCAATACATGGAATTAGTCGTGAATATAGATTTGAAGTGGCAGCGATCACGATTGATTGGATCGTATTGATAATTTTAGGAATATTGCTAAGCGTTAAGTTCAAACATACCATGAGACTGCCTTATGAATAAATTTGGTATGTCGGGGACCTTTTATTATGAATATGAATAAAAATGTCAGGCTGAAAATAATACTTTTTACTCGTTGAAACGAAAGCCCTCCGGAGGTTGCTTAAACCGGAGGGCTTTTTCACGCCTGTTTAGTCTAATAACTTAATTTTTATGTACCTGGTACCAAAAAGTTAAGTTATTAAAAATTTTTTACATTCGACAAATGTTGATCTTTTATACGAAGGTAATTTGCAAGGGTATGTCAAATAAAGGAATCATTAGTAATATTATTTATTATTTTCCTGCAATAGCCAATATATGAAAACAGTGATGTATTGATGAGCACGGGTTATTTAAGGAAGGCTAGTCCCGGTTCAAAGGGATTCACCCTGCTGGAATTCATAATTGTGTTTTCAATCATTTCTATATTTTTATGTTTGACCCCGGCTTTCTTCAGGGCCTTTGAACGGCACAAGTTGTACTCTGCCGCTTCTGTCATCGCGGAGGATATCCGCCTGGTCCAGCAGCTGAATGTTAACCAGGACGCGGTTTATACCGTCCTTTTTGACTGCGTGAACGACAGGTACTTCATACAAAAAGATATAAAGACCTACAAAAAAGCTAATCTGCCCGGTGGAATCGACCTGGTGTCAACCAATTTTGATTTTGACAACGTTTCATGGAACGGCTGCGACAACAAATTGCGCTTCAATACCAGGGGTGAGCCGTTCCGCATAAACGGTTTTTTATACGGAGGGCACCTCAGCATCCGTGATAAAAACGGGGAATTCTTATATGTTATTGTCGCTTCCATAACCGGCAGGGTAAGGGTTGACAGCAGTCCGCCCGCATAGAAAAGTGCTGGTGTTGATATTGTTCTTAAACCAGAGGGGCATGAGCCTGATCGAAGTCACGGTATCCATCCTCATCCTGGGGGTTACTGTTTTCCCCCTGATATATGTGCTGCGGACTGGCAGCGTTGTTGCCGCCGAAGCCAGAGACGAAATTGCCGCCTTGAATCTGGCCCGTGAGGTGATTGAAGAAATAAAAAGCATACCGGACAGCCAGCTTGGTTTTGCCGGGGGAGGTATCTTGAACACAGTTACCCTGGAGGCCAGGGCCGGCGCTACGGACGGTCTTTACAGCGGTTACAATATAGCTATCAGCGGCGGGACCGGTTCCGGGCAGGTCAGAAAAATAACCGGGTACGACGGCGCCGCGCGCAGGGCCGTGGTGGACTCCGACTGGCTCGTCGCGCCGGACGCCACCTCGTTTTACCTGCTGTACCGTTATTGCCCGGGCCATTACGTTTACACGGTAAATGTTGACCTCAGCCAGGGAGTGTTAAAAATGGTCAGCGTGACGGTGTATTACACTGTTAAAAACCAGGAGAGAGAGGTTACTCTTACTACGGAAAAGATGATGAGGTAACAAATGCGCGGAAACAGGGGATTTACGCTTATTGAGACCATGGCGGCGGCCATTATATTTCTTATTGTGATTTCTTCCGCACTCCATGTTTATTCAAAAATGTACGTTTCTTACGCCAGGGGTAAGAACAAAATCGAAGTCCAGGAAAACATGCGCATCGCCATCAAGAAAATGAGCTCCGGTATCAGGCAGGCCGCGGGCGTATCGTCTTACAGCGCTTCGGAGATAGTGATAGAACCGGCCCATGGAAGCAACATTTACGGTTACAGGCACGACCCCGCGCAGAAAGAAGTGGAGGTTAACGTGGGGGGTGTTTACCTGCCGCTGGCGAGTGACATACAATATTTGAATTTTGACTATGACACGGAAAACAAGGTCGCCACGATAACCATAAAAGGAGAAAAAGGAGACAGCGGTGTCATTGAGATGAGCACAAAAGTGCGGCTCAGGGCAGGTTAGCGGCGGGGTATTGTTATGTTTTTACGGGATGCGAAGGGCCAGGTCATGCTGGTGGTGACGGCCATAGTCCTGGCCATGTTCCTGATGTGCAGCGCCGTCCTGGTCATGGGGACAAACGCCAGGTTAATCGCCGTCTTTGAGGTGAACCAGGACAAAGCCTATTATACAGCCGAGGCCGGCATAGAAAAAGTACTGGCGGATGCGAAAAACGGCCCGGCCTGGCTGAGGAATTTAAACATCGGGGCTGAATATGATTTTCTCGCCAATGTTTTAGCCGGGGAGAAAAATTACGGCGAGGGTGTTTTTGAATACATCAAAGTAAAAAAACTGGCTGAGGACGGCAGCCATACCTCCCTGGAAATAGAATGCAGGGGCAAATGCGGAACAAGCATAAAAAAGATCAGGGCCAATGCAGACCTGGAGTCAGTTTACGCGGAAAACCTGTTCCGGGGATTGTGGGTGGCTGACGGCAGCTATGCCGGCGGTCATGTATTCAACCTTGAGTCGGAGTCGTGTTTCTCCAGCGGTGATGTCGTTATTGCCGGCTGTTCGGTTATGGCAGGGGACATATACAGCCGCGGGACGGTCTGCCTCCGGGGTGAAGGCGGCGCCATTGAAATCGACGGTGACATATACACTATGGGAGGTTTGAGCCGCACCGGGTCCGGACCGGTTTCGATCAATGGAGTAATTTATGTTGACGATATTAATGTGGTGCCGGACGAGTTCAAAGACCATGCCGTGGTACTGCCCGCGGTTGAGCTGGCCGCTAAAATCCCGGGGATTTCGGAATTCCCCGGCCTCCTGGGCGCCGACAGGCTGGCGTGGTATGAAAAAAACGCCAACTACATACAACTTCCTCCGCTTGATAATGCCACAATGGTCTTCCATAATGGCATATATTTTTTAAGTGGCGATCAGGAGCTGTCGGGCAGATACAGCGGCAGTGCTTTGATTGTCATAGACGGCAGCGTGGCGCTGGGGAGTTTAACAAGGTCCGGTGAGAGCGACAGCCTGGCGGTACTTGCGACAGGAGCGGCCGGCTTTGACGCGGAGGTTGGAGAAACAGACGCGCTGGTGTATTCGGTCGGCCAGGCGCATTTCAGCGGCGGGGCAGTAAGAGGCGGCGTGCTGGCAGCCGGCCTGGCCGAATCGGACAGCCCGGTCAGGTTCTCCTATGACGAGGACATGGTTAATGTTTTCCTGGATAACTGCAGTTGGACGACCTGTTTTGTGAGGATTACCGGGTGGAGCGAGTGAGTGTAGATTTGAAAAAATATTTTAGACGGTTCCTGCCGGAAAAGAAACACTTTACCGGTGTGGATATCGGGGCAGAACATATTAAAGTGGCGGAAATAGAGATCGTTGGCGGGACACCTGAGGTGGTGGCGCTGAGGATGCTGCCCAGCCCGCCGGGGGTCTGGAGCGATGAACTCGACGAGGAAGCATTGGTCCGCTCTTTAAGAGAAATATTGAATCCGAAATGCAAAGAGGTCATTACCTGTCTCGGGTGTGAAAAAGCAATGTGCCGGATTGTTCAATTCCCCGTCATGAGTGAAAAAGAGCTGTTGGCGGCGGTGAATTTTGAAATACAGAAGTATGTGCCGGTTCCGGCCGGGCAGCTGGTTATAAGGATTGTCAGGCTGGGGGGGACGGCAGACGCCGCTGATGTCAAACGGCCAGGGGAGATCAGGGGCGCCCGGGACGGGCAGGATGGCCAGGACCTGCTGGTCGCGGCTGTTCCTCTGGCGACAGTATATCAGTACCACGGCATATTTTCACGCGCCGGTTACACGGTA
>CAZPXL010000177.1:0-4733 GCA_964591005.1 uncultured Eubacteriales bacterium | reverse complement strand
CCAGCATCACGGCCAGGCCCAGGCCCATGGTGGCTATGACATTGCGGGTTTTGTAGGCGGTTACGGCGGCGACAGTGCCCGCCAGTAAATAGTTGTTGCCCCAGGACAAATCCAGGGCGCCCCTGGGCAGCAGCAGGGCCGGCACGATCAGGGAGGTCAAAATGGCGGTCGGCACGTGCTTCAGCCATCTTTCCAGCCAGCCGGGCACACCGCCCGCGCGAAACAGCACCAGGCAGGCAAACCGGGTAAAATAGGTGGCCGCGGCCATACCGGCAATAATCAGGAATATCTCACCGCGCACTGTCGCACTCTCCTTCCATAACCCCGCCAACCGCACTGGCGGCCAGGCAGGCGATGATAATATACCACTTGCCCGGCAGGTACAGCGCACCCAATACGGCAACCAGCGCCGACACGGCACATACGAGATAGCTGGTCCGGTCCGTCAGCCTTGGCACCAGCAAAGCCATTAGCAGGGCCGGCAAAGCGAAATCCAACCCCCAGGCCAGCGGGTCGGGTATGTAACCTCCCAAAAACACCCCCGCCGCGGTGGAGACTACCCAGGTCAAATAAAAGAACACATTGCACCCCATATGGTAACCGGGGCAGTATCCCCGGATCAGGATCCGGTTCATGATCAGCGCATATGTTTCGTCAACCAGGCCAAAGGCTAAAACAGCCTGCAGGGGCATGGGCAGCCTGGACATATAAGGCGCCATGGACGCTCCCATCAACAGATGCCGCAGGTTAATCAGCAAAGTAGTGAGCACAATCAGGCTGAATGATGTGACCCCGGCGCCCAGCATGGTCATGCTGATAAACTGCGCTGCGCCGGCAAACACGAAGGCTGACATGCCTACAGTTTCGAGAAAGGTCAGCCCCACCGTCAGGCCCATGACCCCGCAGGTCAGTCCAAAGGGCACTACACTGAGGGACACCGGCAGGCAGTCCCGGACGCCTTGCCAGAACTCACCTGTTTGCATACAAGGTTCAGAATTTACATGGGTTTTAGCTATTGTCACGCCTCCACCTCACATCCGGATTTTTATATATTAACGTGCAGGGAAAACACCGTAAATATCAATTAACCTTATATCAGAGTAATAAGCGTGTCAAGGGGAAGCTCCCCTGACACGCTTGGCCCAAGAAAGGACAGCAGGGCAGGGGACACAGGCCCCTTGCCCCGTTGAAAAGAATCTATAGTATCAGCTTTCGACAGGCGGGCGGACCCTGTACATGACTTTACTGATCTCAACCACGACCAGCGGTATTATACTCAGCCCCAGCACCACCGCCCAGTCAGACGGCCGCAGCAAGACAGTCTCAAACACATCTCTCAGGAAGGGGATGAAAACAACTATCAACAAAGCCGCGGCAGATATTATGAAAGCATATATTAAACTGCGGTTGGTTCCGAATCCGATGGTAAACAGAGAGTGTTCAATACTCCGGACATTGAAGGAATGCACTATCTGCGACAGGGCCATGGTGATAAAAGTCATGGTATGCGCTTCCTCCAGGGTCCGGCCCCAGCGCAGGGCCAGCCAGTACGCGGTCAGGGACAGGAGCCCGATCATTATTCCCTGCCATAATATTCTTGAGCCAACGCCACCGGCAAACAAGCCCTCCTGCGGCTTGCGTGGCGGCCTGTTCATGATGCCCTTCTGGGGAGGTTCCAAGCCAAGGGCCAGGGCGGGCGGCCCATCGGTAACCAGGTTCAGCCACAATATCTGAATCGGGCTTAGAGGGCTCCCCAGGCCCAGCAGAAGCGCGGTAAAGATGGTCGCTATTTCGCCGGTGTTGCATGACAGCAGGTACTGCACCGAGCCGCGTATATTGTTGTAAATAGTCCGGCCTTCCTCCACCGCCCTGACGATGGTGGTGAAATTGTCGTCCTGCAGGACCATGTCCGAGGCCTCCTTGGCGACCTCGGTGCCGCTGATCCCCATGGCCGCCCCTATGTCCGCCCTTTTTAGAGCCGGGGCGTCGTTGACGCCGTCACCGGTCATGGCCACGATATGCCCGTGGTGCTTCAAAGCCTCCACAATACGCAGCTTGTGCTCGGGAGACACCCTGGCGTAGACAGTCACACCGTTAACTGCTTCTCTTAATTCTTCGTCCTCCATCCGTTCCAGTTGGTCGCCGGTCAGGCTTTCATCACCCGGCCTCAG
This sequence comes from uncultured Eubacteriales bacterium, assembly GCA_964591005.1. Lineage (GTDB taxonomy): Bacteria > Bacillota > Desulfotomaculia > Desulfotomaculales > Pelotomaculaceae > Syntrophopropionicum. The sequence goes on along the minus strand of CAZPXL010000177.1, from coordinate 2,562 downwards.
TATGTCCAGTTCCCTGGCGATGGCCGCGGCGGTCTCCCGGTGGTCTCCGGTGATCATTACCGTGCGTATGCCCGCCCTGCGGCATAAAGCCACAGCCTCTTTGACTTCGGGCCGGGGCGGGTCCTGGATGGCAAAAAACCCGATAAAGGTCAGGTCAATCTCCGAAGTATCCGGCGCAAGGGGTTCGGGCACTTCAGGCCAGCTGCGGGCTGCCAGCGCCAGTACACGCTGTCCCTGTGAAGCCAGAACGGAATTCACTTCCAGAAGGCTGTTCCGGGTATCGTCACTCATGGCGGCGCTGCCCTCCCGTGTCTGCACACCAGTGCAGCGCCCCAGGATCACATCCGGCGCTCCCTTGGTAAAGGACTTTGTTTGACCATCGATGTCATGGAACGTGGTCATCATTTTGCGTTCGGAATCAAAGGGGATTTCAGCCAGGCGGGGGCTGTTCACAGCGGCTTCTTCTCTATTCAGACCCGCTTTAGCCGCAGCAACTACCAGCGCGCCCTCGGTAGGGTCACCGATAACGCGGAAGCCTTTTTCCGTTTCTTCCAGCTGGGCGTCACAGTTAAGCAACCCCCCGAACAGAATAAGGGCCAGGTTCCTGTCATCCAGGGGCGACACTTCACTGCCGTTTTGCCCTAAAAATTTACCTTCCGGCTCGTAGCCTGCGCCTGTCACCTCAAAAAAATTATCCGCGACGAAAACACGGGTGACAGTCATTTCATTTTTAGTAAGGGTACCGGTTTTGTCCGAGCATATTACCGTCGCCGTACCCAGCGTCTCAACTGCCGGCAGCTTCCTGATAATTGCCCGCCGGCGGCTCATCCTGGTCACACCGAGGGCAAGCACTATGGTCACAACCGCAGGCAGTCCCTCCGGCACAGCAGCCACGGCCAGGCTGATAGCCACCATGAACATTTCCAGCAGGTCTTCGCCGCGCGAGAGCCCAATCAAAAATACCAGGGCCACTATGGCCACGGCGGCAATCCCCAGCACTTTCCCCAGCTTGCCCAGCCTCTGCTGCAGAGGTGTTGATTCCGGCACGGAATCTTCCAGCAGCCTGGCAATTTGGCCAAGCTGGGTGTTCATCCCGGTTTCCACCACCAGGGCCCGTCCGCGCCCGCTGGTTATGGTGGTACCCATGAACAGCATGTTTTTCCGGTCACCCACCGGAACTTGTTCAGAAATGATCACAGCCGGTTTTTTTTCCGCCGGCACGGACTCGCCGGTAAGCGCTGACTCGTTGGACTGCAGGGAAGCCGCCTCAATCAGCCTGGCGTCGGCCGGGACTGAATCGCCGGCGTCAAGCAGGATTAAATCGCCGGGAACCACTTCCTCCGCGCTGATTTGTATTACCCTGCCGCCCCTCATCACTTTTGCCGCAGGTTTGGTCATGTCCTTCAAAGCCTTCAGGGCGTTCTCGGCCTTGTTCTCCTGGAAAACACCGATCACGGCGTTCAGGATCACGATGATCAGGATGACAATCGCATCCTCCCACTCGCCCAGAAATGCCGAAATGACCGCGGCGACAATAAGTATTACTACCAGGATCTCTTTCATCTGGCTGAAGAAAATAGAAAAAATACTGCGGGGCGGCTTTTCCTGCAGGACATTGGGGCCATGCTCGCGCAAGCGTTTGTCCGCTTCTGAAAACTCAAGCCCGGCCCCGGCGCTGGTGCCCAGCTCCCGGCACAATTCATCCGTATCAATGGAATACCACTTTTTCTCGCTCATTTACTCCTCCACAAGTGCTACAAGTGCGACAAGGGGACGGTTCTCGACTGTCGCAAAATGGTTTTATACCGCCATTGCTATTTGCATTAAGGGAACAGTTCTCTTTTTGCACTCACAGGAAGAAGCTCCCTCATGTATCATTTCTCAATATGCAGCTCAATATCATAAAATCCTTGGGCCACCGTCCAGCCTCTTACTTTTGGGAATGGGACATCTTTCTTCAGGCGCTTATACTTTATGTACGGTTTTTCATTATTCTTAAGGTCATGCAGGACCTTCAAACTATCCTCATAAGCCACATGCGTTGTCTCGGTTCCATTTTCAAGAAAGGTTATGATATATTTTGCCCCGGCATTCAGTTTCTCTATATTCAATTTCAGAATTTCCGCTTTATTCAAAGGCAGTTTTGTGGTCGTTTTCTCAATAAATTCAGCAAATAACTTTTTTGATTTAAAATAACCGATCACGCCAATAGCAACAACAGCAAGAAAAACAACTGTACCCGCGATAATTAAAAAAAGTTTCATATGCCCTCCTTTAGCGCCAAATTGTTTACTATTGATTTCCAATTAATTTGGATATATACTTCTACCCCGGAAATCTTAATCCCTTCACTAATGAGACAAGGGGACGTTCTTTTTGTCTCAAAAAAAGTGGTCAGAGAGATCAATGATTTATTTTACCATGGCTGGGATTACAAGGGCCGTATGTTATAATATCGTTGTCCGCAGAATAAAACCACAAAAAAAGCACCGGAGACCGGCGCACTAAGCAGGTGTGTGGAAAAATGCCAAACGAGTTTTCCAGAACAGAGATGCTGATAGG
>CAZPXL010000176.1:0-4785 GCA_964591005.1 uncultured Eubacteriales bacterium | reverse complement strand
GACTGCGTCAAGCAGTCTTTTTCTTTTTCACTGTTATCAAGTTATAAAAATCGCTGATATGTAACAGAATATATCCGGAGGTGTTAACATGCCAAAACATAAATATCCGGATAATGCGCAGGACCATGCCGTCAGCGGCCGCAGGACAGGGAAAGACATAGAGGGACTTGAATCTGAGCTTCAGTTTGCTGAGGACCTATATGAAAATGGCGCTTACACAAACGGCATGCTGGGTATCTAGAGCACCGGAAGAAAATAAAAAGCCCCGCCTGCAAAAGGCGGGAAAACAATATGGGTGTAGGGGGTCAGTTATCATGTTACCCCTGTATCATACCCGGCGCTTATTACGAATTTATTATTAAATAGTTAAATAACTATTAAAATTACTGTGCAGTATTATCCACAGTTTGTTGATAATTATCACATGATAACAGGCAACCTTACATTTTCCTTTAATCATATATCGAACTCGGCGATGATAAATGTATGGTCCGAAGGCCTTTCCATACCCCTCGGCTCCACGTCTATCCAGGCGCTGAGCGATTTCGCCGCCATAGGGGCTGTAGCCCAAATGTGGTCTACCCGCCAGCCTAAATTTCGTTCAAAAAGCTTCGGCATCCGGTAGTCCCAGAAGGTGTAATGTCCCCCTTCTTTCACATGAAGGCGGAACACGTCAACAAAACCCCATTCCTTTACATGCTGCAGCGCCTTATGTTCTTCCGGATGGTATCCTATACGACCGTATAGTCTTTTAGGATTATGCACATCTATCGGTTCCGGCGCCACATTGAAGTCGCCCATCCAGATCAAGCGGTCGTCCGGTTTGAATCGGCTTTCAAAATACTCCCTCATCGACCTGATCCATTTAAGTTTATAGGTAAATATCTCGCTCTTGGGATCAAAGCCCTGGGGTATATATGTATTAACCACGGGGATTCCCTTAACGGTTGCCTCAATCAGGCGGGCCTCTCCCGGATCCGCCCAGTCTCCGATTCCGGTGTGTACCTTTTCCAACTGGTGCGGGCTGATTATAGCAACGCCGTTATATGATTTTCGCCCGCTGAAGACAGCATTATAGCCATTTTTCTCAAAATCCGCCAGTGGGAAATCCTTATCCTCCACCTTTGTTTCCTGCAGGCACAAAACATCTGCCTTCTCTCTGTCCAACCAGTCCAGCACCAGAGACAGGCGGGCACGAATTGAATTTGTATTGAAGCTTGCGGCTTTAAACATGGTTCTCACCAACTTTCCTGAAAACTGGTCCACCGTATAATTTAATACCATTATTCTCTTTCGCCGCTAATATTCATACACCCAAAAACCCTGGCGGCCAGGTTTTTGGGTGTGAGTCTGGGTCATTGTGCCTTAAAACAATCAACCATGTTAATCCTGTCAATTTGTTTGATTTTCTACTTGTCCAATACCATGATATTGTCTACAATCGGGTCAATGGTCCCCTGGATGGTGCATCTTTCTGCCTTGAGCAGCTTCACGTAATCAATAATATCCGCGGTAATAATCTCGCCCATGCTGACCAGGGGGATCCCGGGAGGATACACCATAACCATTTCCCCGGCGATTTCTCCGGCGCACTGTTCAAGCGGCACCGACCGTTTTTTGCTGAAGAACGCGTCTCTCGGCGGCATGACCACTTCCGGGCTGAACTGGATCGTTTCTATTCTTTTTATTTCTTTCTTTTTGGCATGAGCGGCGATATCCTTCAGGGCGGCCACAAAAGACTGCAGGAATTCTTCTTTCTCACCCAGGCTGATCACGGCCAGGATGTTGTACATGTCGGCCAGCTCAATTAAAATATTGTAATCCCTGGCCAATATTTCTTCGACCTCGTACCCGGTAAGACCCAGTTTTTGCACGCTTACCAAAAGCTTCGTTTCGTCAAAGCTGAATTTGCCGGACTTTTCGAAATAATTTTTGTCAGGAGCAAACAGCCCGCCGATTTTATTGATCTCTGCCCTGGTACATTGCACCAGTTCCAAAATCCGGTTAAGCATTTGTCTGCCGCTGACAGCCAACTGCTTTCTGGCAACATCCAGCGAACAGAGCAGGATATACGACGGACTGGATGTGTAGGTAAGGTTAAGCACCTGTTTAATATAGTTTGGATTAATTTTGCTGCTGCCGACGAGAAGAGCGGAGCTCTGGGTCATGGAACCGCCTGTTTTGTGCAGGCTGGCCGCACTCATATCGGCCCCGGCCGCCATGGCTGATATGGGGAAATAAGGATGAAAGCACATATGAGTACCGTGGGCCTCGTCCACTAGCACCGGCATACAGCTGCCTTGCGCAGTCTCCACAATCTTCTGCAGTTCAGAAGCCACTCCGTAATACGACGGGTTAATAGCCATGACGGCCTTGGCTTCCCGGTTTTTTTCCATGGCCCCGCGCAGCCCTTCAGCTGTGATACCCGTGACAATTCCCAGGTAATCGTCAATTTCCGGCTGGACATAGACCGGGTTGGCCCCGCTCAGGATCAGCCCGTTAAAAATTGACTTATGGGCATTTCTGGGCAGGATTATCTTGTCACCGGGTGTGCAGGAACTCATAATCATGGCCTGCACTCCTGAGGTCGTCCCGTTAATTAAAAAATATGCGTGTTTTGCCCCTAAAGAGGCCGCCAGCAGTTTTTCCGCCTCCGCGATCACCGAAACCGGGTCCCAGATCATATCGATTCCCCTGGTCTCGTTTAAATCCATTTTGAGGACGTTTTCGCCGACAAATTCCCTGTATTCCACCAGCCCGTATCCGTGCTTGTGACCGGGGATCTGCAGCGGGATCGCATTTCTTTTTACATGATGTTTAACAGCGTCAAACAGTGGTGTAACGTTCTGATTTAAGGTCATGTATTGTGCTCATACTCCTAACCTTGCTGCCCTGGGGCATTTATTTTCTGCATGTTTTCGGAGGATACCAGCACCACGATGGGGGTCTGCTGGTCGTCGTTGCCGTGCGGGTTATCTTTAAGGAAGCTGACCAGTGCCTCCCCGTTCACCCCGTCAGTAGCAGCCAGGATATCCACTTTACCGATGTCGTTAATATCTGTGATAACCGCGTCTACCCCGGTATACTCCTTGATCCTGTCCACCACTTTCTGCGTGTCCTTCGGACCCAGTACAATGTGCCTGTCAAAGGGCCACATTGTTCCGGCAAAGTCGTCTATCTGTGCCAACTGCCTGCCTGCAACCCGGTAAAAATCTCCCCTGCGGCCAACCAACCGGCCAAGGCCCGCGACCGCGACCCCTAACAAGAAACGCGCCGTGCCCACTTCCTCCATCGCCACCTGGATGGAAGGCGGAGCAGCCAAACTGCCTTCCTTGCCGGGAAAGTGGCACAGGATTTTGGCAAGTATGCCTGGTTTAACCGTATCCGGCATGATCGCTCTGCCCTGGCTGATAGCCACAACACTTTCGGCCACTGCGATAATATCACCCGGAGACGCTATCTTGCCGGTATATTTTTTAACCACATCCGCTATATCATCTTTTTCCGTTATGATATGAGTCCTGATCGGCAATCTTCCAGCAATCAATTTTTATCACCTCTTGCTTTCTGCCTGTCAGAGACGAAGTATTTTATTAACCCGTTCACTATGCCTTCCGCGGCCCTTTTTTGAATCGTCAGGCCGCGCAGGAATACCTCCTCCACGATATTCGTAATAGTCACAACCTCTACTTCAACCGCGGGTATTTCTTTGTCAATTACTGCAAGTTCCGGCTGTGCGGCTACCCCCCTGTCCCTTACCTTCAACTTTTTAATGATCTCTTCCTGAATATATAGGGCCAGGTTTTCGCTTCCATTGTCCAGGGGCGCATATAGAGTAGCCGCACCGTCAACACTGCTGTCGGGATTGGCGTTGGTGTGGATGCTGATGAAGGCGTCAGCATTGGCATTAACGGCCAGGGCAGCCCTTTCTTTTACGGAGACGTCTTCATCGCCGCTCCTGGTTAGGATAACCTCGGCTCCCGTTCTTTTTAAAAGCTTTTCAAGATTACCTGCTATTGGCACCACCACGTTCTTTTCCAGAAGGCTGACCGGTCCTCTTCCACCAAAATCCTTGCCTCCATGGCCGGGGTCAACCAAAATTCTTTTGCCTTTTAATAACCCGCTTATAAACGAACGTTCCAGGTTTATTGCCAGGCGGAAAGGAAAGTCTTTATATACGACATGATTAAATGCAGCGGGGTGGTCCAGCAATAGATTAACCCTGACCGTGTCGTGTCCCACCTGCTCAATATTCATTTCACGCAGCAGGCCGTCATTAACCTCCATCTTTCCCTCGGGCATATTCACCTCAACGCCGCCGCATTCCAACATGATACCGCCATTAATTTCCTTTAGGTGATACTCATAGGGTCCGGTGGACTCAACAACGACTCTGGAAAGCCATTCTCCGGCTTCCCCATCAACAACTTTCGACCACAAATTAGTTATTCTGGGTTTATTCCCATAAAGCAAAAAGGCTCCCTCCCCGCAATAAAGCATGGAACCGTCAATCAATTTCAACTTTCTTTAAATTCTTTAAGCTAAACCTTTTTCCTTCTTTATAAATCTATTTTAAGAAAAATTAAGGAGAGCCTGTGGAAAAATGTCTAATCTTTAGAGTTAAAGACAAGATGTGTGAAAAACATCATAATTTTTTAAAATGAATTTTTTATGATTTAAACCTGGTGGGAATGAAGGAATCCCCTGCTAAACCGCCAAATGATAATAAATACATCTGGCGGGAGGAATCGTTTTGAAATTTTGCACACTCTCATCCTGCAGCTA
>CAZPXL010000175.1:0-4789 GCA_964591005.1 uncultured Eubacteriales bacterium | reverse complement strand
TTAAGATTTACATCCAGGACTTCATCCCAGACCTGTTCAGCCAGGTCAAGCGGATCACCGGTGGTTACGCTGTTAAGTAAGCCGGCGCAGTTTACCAGGACATCGATGCCGCTGTGTCGCTTAATTATCTCCGACACTGCCGCAGCGACCTGCCTGTGGTCTGCTACGTCTGCACAATGCCAGGATGCACTGTCGCCGAGTTGCGCGGCAGCTTTGCGCAGCCTCTTCTCATTGCGGCCCACGATCGCGACAGAGGCGCCGTTTTTAGCCAGGGCTTGCGCAATCGCCTTTCCTATGCCGCTGTTGCCGCCTGTAACAACGGCTACCCGATGATTTATGCCTTTCACAGAATGCACCTCCCAATCAAGTAAAGCCTCTTCGGTGTGAATATATCCCAGTGTAGATATCCTGTCAAGTGTTACAGGCAACGGTTCCCGGTAGTTTTTCCTTGCATCTGCACGAAAACGAGAGAACCGGCTCCCTAGTACTCAAGGGCTTTTTTATTGTCTTTAAGGGGAATAATACACCTGTATTTATATCTTGAGATGGGTTTACAGGGGGATATGAAAATGCAGAAGACTGATGAGCGAAAAATAGCGGTGGTGGGTGTGGGGGCGGTGGGGGCCTCCACAGCTTACGCGCTGGCTGTAAGCGGGCTGGCGTCCGAGCTGGTGCTTGTGGATGCTAACCGGGCGAAGGCCGAAGGCGAGGCCATGGACCTGGCGCACGCGGCGGCTTTTATCAAGCCGATCAGGATTTACGCCGGGGACTATGAGGACTGCCGTGACGCCTCAATTATAATATTCACAGCCGGGGCCAACCAAAAGCCCGGTGAGACAAGGCTGGACCTGCTGTTGAAAAACTACGGCATTTTAAGAGAAAGCCTGCCCAGGCTTTTGGGCGGCGGTGACAGCATTTTTATCATTGTGAGCAACCCGGTCGATGTCCTGACATACGCCGCGTTGAAAATATCGGGGCTGCCCCCGGAGAGAGTTTTTAGCTCAGGCACAGTGCTTGACAGCTCCCGCTTCCGCCACCGCCTGAGCTACCACTGCGGGGTGGCCCCGAGGAATGTCCACGCCTATGTTGTGGGAGAGCACGGTGACAGCGAGGTGCTGCTCTGGAGCCTGGCCAATATCGCCGGCACCGGCATCGACCGTTACTGCGAGCTGGCCGGTATTCCCCCGGCAAACCGCCGGGAAGTGGACAGCCAGGTCAGAAACGCCGGATACGAAATCATTTCCAGGAAAGGAGCTTCCTATTATGCTGTCAGCCTGGCTTTAAAGCGAATCTGTGAAAGCATCATAAGAGATGAAAACAGTATCCTCAGTGTCAGCGGCCTGCTCGAAGGGATGTACGGGATCAGCGGCTGCTGCCTGAGCCTTCCTTCCGTGATCAGCTCAAATGGGCGGGGAAAGCCGCTGGAACTGCCTTTGTCGGATGAGGAAGAGGATGCTTTGAGGATGTCTGCAGATGTCTTAAAATCGGCTATACAAAAATTAAATCTCTAACAGGAGTATAACAATGTGACAGATAAACACCCTTGCAATAATAACTGATTTAGATATAATAGAGTAGTAACCCTGCGAGTGAATGTAATACATGCGCCTGTAGCTCAGGGGATAGAGCGCCGGCCTCCGGAGCCGGGTGCGCAGGTTCGATTCCTGCCAGGCGCACCAGCTAGTGACAAAAAGCCTTTAAAGTCAAGGCTTTTTTATTTTAATAATTTTGTATTTTCAGCAGGAAAATTACCATTTATTGTAGAATTTTAGTTTGTGATAATTAATCTAATTAATGCTTTTTATGCTGCGAAAAAAGGGGTATCATATATACGGCCGTATAAAAGTGCCAGTCTGCTGAAAATCTTCTTTATTTTGTTCGCTTTTGAGTTTTGATTACCATTTTGTTTTAAAGCAGTATTGCATGTTTAGGAAAGGGGAGAGCAAGATGAAAATTTCACTGGAATGCCTGCAGTGCTTGCTAAATCAAGCTCTTAACCTGGCTGTGAAACACATTAAAGATGAGCACGACAGATTTTCATTTTTTATGAGGGTGTTGCGTGAGATACACGACAGCGTAGATGAAAACACTATTGCTCCCCTTGTCGCCGGTAAAATTTACAGGATTTTCAGGGATTTTACCAACAACAGCGACCCTTATAGTGAGGACAAGGATTTTTATAATCAAAAAGCGATCTGCTTGGAGGGTGACTTTGAGAGTTTCATCTCCCATTCTGAAGACAGGCTGTCAGCGGCAGTTAAGCTTGCAGCCGCCGGAAATGTAATTGATTTCGGCGCTATACCAGACCTGGAACCCTCCATGGTGATCAAGGTTATACAGGAAACTATGAACAAAGAGTTCCCCTCCTCTTTGTTGGAAATGCTGCTGAAGGACATTGAGCAGGCAAAAACACTATTATACCTTGGTGATAATGCCGGGGAAATAGTTTTAGATAAACTTTTAATTAAGGAAATAAAAAAACATTATCCTGAATTAAAGATTTATTTTGCGACAAGAGGAAAACCGGTTATTAACGATGTAACTGAACATGACGCTGAAATTGTCGGCATTGGTAAATATGCCCATGTTATTAACAATGGGACAGATTTGCCCGGTACGGTACTCAGTGAATGTTCGCCAGAATTTTTGAGAGTTTTTGAACAGGCAGATGTTGTTATCTCCAAAGGGCAGGGTAATTTTGAGTCCCTGACAGGGGCCTCAAAAAAAATATATTTCATTTTTTTGTGCAAGTGTTCTTATTTTGAGAAAAAACTTGGTATAGGAAAACACGAAATTGTACTTTACTGTAATAAATAGTTTGCCGCGAATGTTTAGATGATAGATAAAGCTAATATATATCGCGCTTAAAATTAAAAGGCAGACCGGACGTCTTGAGCCCTGGTCTGCCTTTTAGTTTACAGGCTTATGATCGCTGGTGAACCTCTGCTTTTAACACAGGCTCTATGCACCTGGAACAAACCGGGCTGTTTTTTCCCTTATCCTCATCTGATAAAGGCAGGCCGCACTTTACGCACTCCCGGTTGGCCTTTCTCTTGCTTTCAATAATTATTGCCTGCTGTTCTTCCAAAATTTTGCCGACAATACTGTCTCGTTCACCGGCCTTGATATCAATAAACTCTATCCCTACTAAAAACCTGCTATCCTTATTGTCCTCAGGGTTTTCCGAGATCCAGGCCACCTTTCCGTTAAGGCTCAGTTTTTTGCCAGGGGCAACGTTGATGTAAATTTTTAGTTTTTCGTCCTTGATTGGTTTTTCATTGGTGGCGAATAAGAGCCCACCGCCGCTTATGTTTATGGCTTTGGTCTTTTCAAAAAGGTTGCTGTTGTCCTGGGCGTATAAAAAATATTGATTAACAGGGAGCCTGAACCAGGCTCTTCTTTGGGCGCCCAACCCGCCGTCTGGTTCATTTAAATCAATATTCCATATAACTGACTTGTTTTTTATCAATCTGGCCTGGTTTCTGAGCAGGAATATGATCACTATCAGCAGGGCAGCGGTCACGGCGATAAACGGCTTGAGGTAGCTCTGGCCGGCAGCCTCCTGGCCTTCAAAAGCATTTTTGACCGATCCGGTAAAATCATTTACCGGGTTGTCGGGGGCGCAGAAAGCGGAAGTGTTCATTAAAAAAAACGTTAAAAATACAAATAATGTTATGAAAATGGGTTTGTATGGTTTTTTCCTCATATGTCCGCACCTGTTTGCTTTATATTTTTCCATTGAATAGCGCTCAAAATGATTTTTCCCATTATAGCAAAAATTAATTGTAATAATCAATTAACCAATGTGATAATATCCTTGAAAAGATCCGATAAAGTTATTTAAAATTATTAAAAAGAAAAGGATAATGATGTAAGCTGTGGAACTTCAAGTGTGAAATATTTAACGGCCGTTACCATCAAAAAAAGGAGAGGATTATGTGAAAGCCGTCAGTTGGGAAAAAAAGCTGGGAATAATACTCGTTATATCATCCGCCGTTATTTACCTGACAAAATTTTTAATTCTGGGAGACCCCCTGAATACTTACATGTATGTTTTTAACGCTCTCGGTTTCCTGCCGATCAACGTTCTCTTTGTCACCCTGGTGATTAACAAGCTGCTCTCTATAAGAGCGCAGCGCGACAGGCTGGAAAAGATAAACATGGTTATCGGCATGTTTTTCAGTGAAATCGGCACTCAGATGTTGACATGCTTTTCTGATTGCGACTCCGGTATCGGTAAAATAAAAGGCAATCTCCTGGTGGGGGACAGCTGGTCAGATGAAAAATTTAATTCTGTAAAAGAAATACTGAGTGCCCACCATTATAAAACCGATAGCCATAAAATTGATTTTGAAATGCTCCATGGCTGGCTGCAAAGCAAAAGGGATTTTATATTAAGGCTTTTGGAAAATCCGGCTTTATTGGAGCACGGGTCCTTCACCGAGCTGCTGCGCACCGTGTCTCACCTGGTAGACGAACTGAGCCGCAGAAAGGAATTTGCAAACTTGCCCGAGTCCGATATCCGCCATCTTACCGAAGACGTCAACCGGGTATACGGCAACCTGGCTGTCCAATGGCTCGGGTATATGCAATATTTGAAGAAGAATTACCCGTATCTTTTCTCCTTCGCCATGAGGGTCAACCCGTTCGATGAAAATGCATCACCAATTGTGAGCCAAGCACAAACACAAGCCGGTTATGGTAGTTAAGGAAATAAAAGAGGCACAGGAGAATCTGAACTGCTCCCTGTCAAGTAGACAGATGAAAAAATGAAACCATATCGCTGGGC
>CAZPXL010000174.1:2873-4819 GCA_964591005.1 uncultured Eubacteriales bacterium | reverse complement strand
TAGGTATTTCAAGGCTTCAAGAGATCTAATTATGGTGCGAAAGTTGAGTTAATAACTTAGGTACCTGGTACCTAAGTTATTACAAAATACGGGCAGCCGGCGGCTGCCCGTATTTTGTAACTGGTTGGTGAGCCATCCGCGACTCGAACGCGGGACACCCTGATTAAAAGTCAGGTGCTCTACCGACTGAGCTAATGGCCCAAAAGACCCTACAGTAGAATATGTTACTATAACCCGTATATAGAGTCAACCACTAATATACGGGTTTAGCCTCATAAACGGAAATTATTTTATGACTTCTAAACCGGTGTTTACTTATACAGATCAACCGTGAGTATGGTCTGGGCGCGCCTGCTCCCCACGCCGACCAGGGCTATAGGAGCGCCGCTGATCTCGCTGATCCGGTCCAGGTAACGCCTGGCTTGGACCGGCAGGTCCTCTAGCTTTCTGGCCCCGGTTATATTCTCGCTCCAGCCCGGGAAATCCTCGTAAACCGGCACGCACTCGTTCAACACCTTGAGGCTGGCCGGGAACTCATTAATAATTTCTCCCCGGTAGTTATACCCGGTGCAGATCCTTAGCGTCTCCAGGCCGCTTAAAACGTCCAGCTTGGTAATAGCCAGGTAATCCAAACCGTTGATCCTTACCGCGTACCGGCCTACCACCCCGTCAAACCAGCCGCAGCGCCGGGGCCGCCCGGTGGTGGTGCCGTATTCCCCGCCCTGCTTTCTGATAAAAGCGCCGGTTTCGTCAAACAACTCCGTGGGAAATGGGCCTTCTCCCACCCGGGTGGTGTAGGCCTTGGCCACGCCGATTACACGGCCTATCCTGGTCGGCCCGATACCCGCGCCCAGGCACGCGGCGGCCGCGGTCGGGTGCGAGGAGGTAACATACGGGTAGGTACCGTGGTCCAGGTCCAGCAGGGTCCCCTGGGCGCCCTCAAAAACTATGTTTTTCCCCTGCTGCACGGCATCGTTGACCAGTATGGAAGTATCACAAACGTATTTTCTCAGGGCTTCGGCATAGCCATTAAAAGATTCCAGGACTTCTCCGTAATCCAGGGACTGGCCCTCGTAAACCTCTGTTAATATCTGATTTTTGCTTTTTATGTTCGCCTCAAGCAGCACCGGAAACTCTTCAGCGTCCAGGAGGTCAATCACCCTTATCCCCACCCGCGCTGATTTATCGGTATAAGCCGGGCCTATACCGCGGCAGGTGGTGCCTATCTTGTTGTTCCCCTTGCGCTTTTCTTCCACCTGGTCAAGTTTCTGGTGGTAGGGGAAAATCACATGAGCCCGCTGGCTGATCCTCAGGTTCGCGGTGCTGATACCCTGCTTCTCCAGTGACTCCAGCTCTTTGAGCAGTACCGCCGGGTCAATCACCACTCCGCTCCCGATAATGCACGCCTTGTCGGGGTATAGGATCCCAGAAGGGATCAGGTGCATTTTATATTCGTGGTCACCTACCACAACCGTGTGGCCGGCGTTGTTTCCACCCATGTAGCGGACCACCATGTCGGCCTTTTCAGCCAGGAAATCGGTTACCTTGCCTTTTCCCTCGTCCCCCCACTGAGCGCCTATAACAACTACTGTAGACATCTTAAAGTGAAACCTCCTAAATCCTATTTGCTATTTCCCTGGCCGCCAGCACACCTGACGCGGAGGCCTGGGAAAGGCCCCTGGTCACGCCCGCCCCGTCCCCGGCCGCAAACAGGTTTTTCACCCGGGTCTCCAGGGATTTTGTAAGGACAAGCCGTGATGAATAAAATTTAACCTCCACGCCGTACAGCAGGGTGTACCTGGAATAAACCCCCGGCGCCAGCTCGTTCAGCGCTTTAAGCATTTCGACGATACCCATCAGGTGCCGGTACGGAAAGACCAGGCTCAAATCACCCGGTGTAGCCTCGCGCAGGGTCGGTACCGTCATGCATTTGGCCAGCCTTTCTG
>CAZPXL010000174.1:0-2863 GCA_964591005.1 uncultured Eubacteriales bacterium | reverse complement strand
TGTCCTGAAACCAGGTCTCCCAGGCTCTGGACAATAACCCCGCCGCCCAGCAGGTTGGCCAGGCTGGCAATGTAACGGCCGTAAGAGATCGGGTCCTTAAAAGGCTCTGTAAAAGTTTTGCTGACCAGCACGGCGAAATTCGTGTTTTCGGTCTTATTGTAAGCGTGGCTGTGCCCGTTTACCGTGATCAGACCGTCCATGTTTTCCAGTACTACTTCCCCGTTGGGGTTCATGCAGAAAGTGCGCACCCTGTCACTAAAGGTCTTTGAGTAGTATATGAATTTGGCTTCATAAAAAATCCTGGTCAGGTGGTCCATAACCGCCGCGGGCAGTTCCACCCGCACCCCTATATCCACCGGGTTTATCATCATGTCCAGCCCCAGGCGCTTCGCCTCCCGGCTGAGCCATTCCGAACCTTCCCTGCCGGGGGCCAGCACAACATGCCTGGCGTTTATTACTTTTCCGTCCCTGGTTATAATGCCCCGGACTTTATTTTCTTTTACCAGGACCTCTTCCACCTGGCAGGAAGTCCGCACCTCGACACCATTCGATACCAGGTACTCATGCATCCTCTGGAGGACTTCCTGGCAGCGTCCGGTGCCCATGTGCCTGATCCGCACCGGGATCAGTTTTAACTCGGACAACACCGCCCGGCGCTGAATTTCCTGAATTTCATCCTCGTGTTCCAGGCCGAAGACCTGCTCCGGAGCGCCAAATTTAACATAAATAGCGTCAATATAATCTATCAGGCCGGTCAGTCCTTCGATCCCGGTATACTGCTCGAGACTGCCGCCGATTTCGGTGGAAAGGGTCAGCTTGCCGTCGCTGAAGGCCCCGGCGCCGCCCCACCCGCAGATGGTGGAACAGGGGGAACAGTTGACACAGCCCCCGCCCTTCTCCCGGGCCACGCAGACGCGCTTGTTTATATCGCGGCCCTTTTCAACTATGAGTATTTTCAAACCGGGCCTGGACCCCACCAGCTCCAGGGCTGTAAATATTCCTGCCGGGCCCGAACCTACGATCACCACGTCGTACTGCTTGCTCATAATACCCCTCCTGCCGGCCCTCGCCGGCACATCCTTTTTCACCGGCATAAAAATAACCCAAACAACAAACTTGCACTAGTTGCTATTTGAGCCATAATCTTTCCGCTCCGGATGTAGCTGTCAGGGAACCATACCAGGCAGCAAAAGTATTTTAGCAAACCACGCTGGCAATGTCAAGAAATTAAGCGAATAAGTGGTCCTTCATATGATAGTTGAAAATTAAGGTTTATATTCATCAGGATTTTTTAAAAGCGGTACAAATTTTGTGTATTCTTTTAGAAAGCCCAGTTCGACATAACCGGTCGGCCCGTTGCGGTGCTTGGCAATAATTATTTCGGCAATACCTTTTTTTTCTGAATCCCTGTTGTAATATTCGTCCCGGTAAATAAACATGACCAGGTCCGCGTCCTGCTCCAGAGAGCCTGACTCGCGCAGGTCAGACATGATCGGCCGCTTTTTGTCCCGCTGTTCGACTGAACGGCTTAACTGGGCCAGGGCCAACACCGGTACGTTCAGTTCCTTGGCCAGCCCTTTTAAAGACCGTGATATTTCCGATATTTCCTGCTGGCGGTTTTCAACCCGCTTGCTTGCCTGCATTAACTGGAGATAGTCGATAACAATGAGTCCCAGCCCTTTTTCCGCCTGGAGCTGCCGGGCTTTAGCGCGTACCTGGCGGACGGTAATGCCGGGAGTGTCGTCAATAAAAATAGGGATGTTGGCGATCCTATCCTTTGTTTCGTGCAGTTTCCGCCAGTCTTCTTCAGCCAGGTCGCCCGTGCGGAGGCAGTGCTGGTCAACCTTGGCCTCGGCGCACAAAATGCGCTGCACCAGCTGTTCCTTGGACATTTCCAGGCTGAACACGGCGACCGGAATATTGTGCTTCAGGGCGGCACTGTACCCGATGCAGAGGCCCAGGGCGGTCTTGCCCATACCGGGGCGGCCGGCCAGGATAATAAAGTCGCTGGGCTGCAACCCGGTGCAGATCCGGTCCAGGTCGCTGAAAGAAGTGGGGACGCCCATGGCGGCGCCCTGGTTGCTATACAAGAATTCCAGGTGGGTAAATGTGTCCAGCAGGATATCCTTGATCGCGAAAAACGCTGTGGCGGCCCTTCTGCCGCCGAGCTCTGTGATCATCCGCTCCGCTTCGGCGATAAGTTTTTCCGGTTCCTCCCCTTCATCGTAACCCATGCCGGCAATCCGGGTGGATAGCTGGATCAGGGTCCGGAGCAGAGATTTTTCCTCAACGATACGGGAGTAATAGCTGATGTTGGCGGCCGTGGGTACCATTTCGGCCAGCGTGGCGATGTAGGAAACGCCGCCGGCCTTTTCCAGGCTCCCTTTCAGCCTCAGGTGCTCGCATACCGTGATCATGTCCACCGGGCTGCCGCTCTCGTCAAGCTCAAGCATCGCTTCGTAAATCAGCCTGTGGCTTTCCCGGTAAAAATCATCCGGCCGAAGCATTTTCATAGCCCTGAAAATTGCCTCCCGGTCAAGCAGGATGGCTCCCAGCACTGACTGCTCGGCGTCTATGTTTTGCGGGGGAACTCGATCTAACATGAAATACCTCGGAAAATTTTAATTGCACTTGATTTACAGGATTACATCCATGCCAAAATAAACAATTATCACAGGATTTACAAGATTAGAAAGATTAACAGGATTTAAAACAATAAAATATATTTAAAGTTTAAGAATTTAAAAAAATTTATTATCTTGTAAATCATGTTAATCTTGTTAATCCTGTGAAAAATATTTTTTATTCTATCAACTGACCAGTTCGTCAACCTCCGCGGGGGGAAACACGTGCCTGATAATCT
>CAZPXL010000173.1:0-4823 GCA_964591005.1 uncultured Eubacteriales bacterium | reverse complement strand
TTTTTTAGTGTAACTTCAAAGGTGAGTTCTCTTTTTACAGATTCGGAAAAAGCGGCACTTGTAAACGATTTTAAACAAGTCGTTGATACCTTTTTGCGCCCTCTCAAGGTTTATCTTGAACCCACCAAGATTATCGTTGTGTCAAATCCTGACTATAACCCCTATGACGACGCTAATCAGAACAGTACAGATATACAAAATGTACCCGTAGAGCATACTATTCAAGGGCGCATTCTTTACGACAAGAATCAGGAATGGTCTTTTATTAACCCCAAAGGTTCTGGCGGTGCAGAACAATTAAAATTAAAAGATCAGACCGTAAGGGCTGTTCGTGTAAAAGTAGATGCCGATGGTTATGCAATTTTAAAAGACGGTAAGAAATTTGAGATTGATGGCTTTTTATTTAACTTAGAGTCTCTTCCTCGCCCGCACGGACTTTTCGGAGTAGATTATTACACCTTTTATTTCGTAAGGTCTTTGTAATGGCTTCTTTAAATATGCAGTCTATAAAGGTTAGGGTGGCGAAAGGAGTTGCTTCCGACCGCGCATGTCAAAGAGCCGCCGAGAATCGCGCTAAAACCGTTTTTGAAGATGCGGTGCTTGGCTTGCGAAAAGAATTTGAAGATAGTAAAATTACCCAAGAAATAGACGGTGGTATTGCCTCTAAAAATATAAGCGAAACTCTTAGGGGTGGCGAGGCTCCAGAAAATTTATTTTCTTTTATAGGCTTTGACGAAGGGACTCACCCTACAGATGAAATAAGAAAGCGTTTAGACCCCGATCACAAAGACGGTCCTAAATTTAAATATTCTGGCAAGTTAAAAAGCGACGACCTGCAATATAAATTTACTATTTCCGCGCCAGATAAGAATGCTATTTACAGCGCGACACCTCTTCCTTGGGCCGAGGGAATGTCTTGGGCTCAAAAGATAGAGCGTTCAATCCCCGGTTTTACAAAGTTTTTACCAAAGTTCATGACGAGCAAAAATTCTCGTTCCGGCGGCGGTATTCAGGTCAAGAGTGATTTGCGTGGCGCAAGATTCACCCCGCCCAAAGATAAATATCTTTCCGGTATGATTTCAAATTTTATCAATAGAGTTAAGTCTTACGGTACGGGCGGTTTTAAGAAAAGGTTCTAATGAAAAACACTTTTGGTATAACTACTTTAACGTCATTTCATCTCTGGCTGGAAAATTATATTCAGCAAAATGGACAGGCGTATATAAATACCACGTCTCGTTTTTATTATCAGCCAGACCCCTCTTTATATGGGTACGTCGCTTACGCCGCGCCTTTTAAATCTTTTGTTTGTGACTCTGGTGTCTCTGGAGCAAATATTATAAATACTGTAAGCGGTGATTTCGGAACCCTTTCAGTCGGGCAATCTGGGATGACGATTGATTATAATAATGGAAGAGTTTTGTTTCCAACATCTTTTGGTACTGGTAAAATAGTCTCTGGTTCATATGCTTTTAAGGAAATCAATGTATATAAAGCGAACGACACCCAAGAAAAGATAATTTTCACAAACAAATATTATCTAAATTCACGTTTTGGTCGTCCCGCAACGGGTTTGCCGCCACCAAACTCTTTTGTTACGCCCGCTATTTTTATATCTACCGAACAGACGGAAAATGAGCAATGGGCTTTTGGCGGGCTGTATAATACCAAGACGAATATAGCTCTGACGATTCTTGCAGAGACAAGTTCTCAATTAGAAAATTGTATTTCGTTATTGTCTGACGCGAAAGACGCTTACCTTCCACAGCTTGGAAATAATACTTGGCCGCTTAACGCACTAGGCGGATTAAAGTCCGGCTACAACTATAACGTTCTTAAAAGCCAATATGGAGACCCATATAATCTCTACGCGATAACCGATATACAAACTAGCAAAGTGTCGGATTCAACGAAAATTGACGAATCTATCTTTGTTGGGCTAGCTGATTTAACTGTTGAAAAAGTACGCATGATTCGCTAATGTCTCTTTTTAACATAGCACTTCTTAGTTTGGAATCGGGCAAACTAGGCTCGCAAAGTTTAGTTCCGATTGGGCGCGTTTCCAATTGTAGTATTACTAATAATTTGCAAAGGGCGGATGTTACCAATTTGGGGCGTGGTAAGCCTTTGGAACAAAGACCTATTATAAATTATGTTCCAGTAGATTTTTCATGTGATATTTATAAGACTAATAATAACTTAGAGGGGATTCTTGGCCTAACAAACTCTACAGGGGTTTTAACTAGAATAGCGAGTGCGGATATTTTAGATGCGGTTGAGTCGATTAAAAACGCGAGGATTTTATTTTCTTCAAACGACTCCTCTTATTATAACGCGGGAATGGAGTTACAAAGCGGCGTTTTAACTAATTATTCAATTCAGTGCAGTATAGAATCGCCTGTTAAAACGTCCTTATCGTTTCAGTTTTTAGACCAAAAAACTTATAGTTTTTCATCTTCAAGGAGTTTAACTGAAAATAACTTTGAGATTGTTAGGCCGGAAAATTCCGTAATTACGGGGATTCAATTTTCTGGTTATGGAATAACGGGTTTTAAAACACAGTCTTTTAACTTATCCCTGTCAATAAACCGCGCTTCTACAATGTATATGGGCGAACGGTTCCCTGTAGACCGCCCTTTAACAGACGCTCGGGCAACTCTGCAGGTTCAAGGTTATTTTAACGGACTCACAAATATTTCTGGATTATCGGGTTATAACAATGGAGACCCTACATTTGGCGACATTGGAATCACCTTAACGTCTTCCTGTTCTGGGGATAAAACAACTTATACTTTAACAAATCCATATTTGGATAGTCAAACGTATACCCCGCAAGCAGGTGGTTTCACAACAGTTTCTTTAAATTTCTCTCTCCCAATCGGAACCAATCCACTCGACGTTATAGACGGGTCGAATTTGAAAATAGAATAATTTGAGAAAAATATCAGAAAATCGTGTAAAACAATATAATTAACCCTGTCAGTTAAAACCTTCCTTCTATGGCAAACAATCGTACTCGTTTAATCTTTCAGAATCTCAATCTGTTCGTTGGCCCCGCCGCCTTGTCGGGTTCAACCGCTACCGGCGCGCTTTATACCAGTGGTAACTCTGGTAATAATTTAATTGCGGAAATCTCTCGCGTTCAAAATGCGACGTTGAACGTGTCTATTAACCGTCAAGATGTAAATCAATTCGGTCAGCTTAATCGTATTGATTCGGTGATGATTAATCCCCCGACGGTTTCTTTGGACTTCGGGTATTATTCGACTAACGGTTATAACGAATATCTCCTTGGCATGAACGCTAAGGGCGGCTCGCTTATTTCTGGTATCCAAACTAAAGTTTCTGACTCGAAGAATTATTTCATTGCCGTTTCCCCGCAGGGTGTGGACGACAATTACTATCAAGGAACCGACCGCGACGTTTATGCTATCGGCAACGGGTTTATCTCCAACTATACGTTTAATGCGGCGGTTGGTCAGCTTCCCACGGCTTCCGTGACCGTTGACGCTCTTAACGTCGAAAGTTATACATCGTCTAGCGGTCAACAGACACCCGCTATTAACACCGAAACATCTAACCGTATTACCGACTGGACCTTCCAACTTCCCGTTGGCAATCCGATTACCGGAAATGGTATTGTAAGCGCGCTTCGCCCCGGCGACATTTCACTTAGCTTCCCGTCAGAAGCTGGTTTCATGTCGTCTCTTAGCGGCGATAATCGCGCCCACATTCAATCGGTCAGCCTTTCTGTTCCGATTAGCCGTGAGGTTCTTAATGAACTTGGGTCTTTCTACGGTTATAGCCGCGAAATTCAATTCCCGGTTAACGCTAGCATGAGTATTCGCGGTCTCGCCACTAACGCACTTCCGACCGGGTTCAGCTCACTGCTCTGTAATGATCAGTTCTTTGACCTCGCCCTTACCGTTCGTCAACCCGCTTGCGGTGGTACTGGTGCGGCTGGACTTGTTTATCGCTTTAATCAGGCTAAAGTGACCAACTGGTCAAATGGGCACTCGATTGGTGGTAATTCAACTCTTGATTTAACTCTTACCAGTCAGCTCGCCGGAGCCACCTCGCTTAACGGCATCACCCTCTCAGGTTCATACTAAAAGCTGATTTAGTTTTGTCGAATAGCTCCGAGATTTTTCTCGGGGCTATTTTTTTTATATATTTTTAGGAGTTGATGAAAAACTAACAAATATTCTGTGTATCTCTATGTAAGGAACGGTAATTTTTAAGGAAAGGTTAATTATATGGAAGGTAGTTTTTCAGCGCCCGACAAGGGAACTATGCTCAAGGCGAAAGTTCGCTTTGTTATTTCGCGTTTGTTTAAGTCGCAGCTTCGTTCGTTGGAGCGAATTTATGATGACCATGACGACGCTATGGGCAAACTCGCGGACGCTTTGCCGGAACAATATGTAGATTTCGTAGATTTGGCGGATTACATCTCAGAGTCTCGAAAAGAAGATAATAGGCGCGAAACTCTTAACGCTGGAAATGACGCAATTAGAGAATTGGAAGAAATGATTGATAATTTGAGGATTTAATTTTAAAAATTTAATTTCTAAAAACATGACTGAACACGCTAATCAAAAAGACATCAAAATTATCCATACTTGGACCATTCCCGTTTTTAAAAACGTGGAAGAGGTTACTGAAAAAGAGGAAAATGGACAGATTATTAAAATCTCTCGCCCGGTCCGCAAAGAAGTTCCCGTGAAAATGGGAATTAAAAAAATGACTCGTCGGGAGAGGTCCGAAGCCGACCTTTTTTATGGCGTAAAGTATAATCACTATATCAATCTTGGATTTAATCCGCG